>NZ_JBSFQF010000003.1:0-285429 GCF_053588575.1 Gordonia sp. NPDC003429 | reverse complement strand
AATCCCATGGTCGGCCCCAACCCCGGCCAATACACCACCCGCATCATCGACGACGGCCCCGACACCGGCCGCGTGGCCTGGCAACTCAACACCCAACCCGGCATGCCCGCCAACCCCGAACACATCAACCGCCACCCCGACATCGGCGCCGTATTCGCCGACACCCTCGATGCCGTCCGCGCCGACATCCACGGCCCACCCCCCGAGCAGCATTCGCCACCAGACGATCCACCCACCACACCCGACGAGGGCCTACCCGACGAGCCCCCACCCGCACACGAATCCGACATCGAATCCGAGATCGAAACCACCCTGGAATCGATGCTCTACCACCAACTGATCGCACACATCTCCACCCACAGCCACGTCACCTACACCCACACCCCCGACGGAACCGACATCGTCCGACTCCACCACGCCGGATAGCTCCAGAGTGCGGCCGGGTCAGAGGTTGCCGCCCGCCGCCGGTGGGGCGGCTGCCGCGGCCGATGCGGTCGAGTTGAATTCGCGCTCGACGAAGTTCTCCAGGTCGAACAGGTTGCCTTGTGCGCGTTCGGCGATTGTCTGCAGCGTGGTCATCGTGGCCACCTCCTCCACCTGCTCCTTGAGGAACCATTGCATGAACTGCTCGCCGAGGTAGTCACCCGAATCGCGGGCCGACTTGGCCAGGTCGACGATCTGCTGGGTGACCGAACGCTCCTGCGCCAGTGCCAGCTCGATCGGCGACTTGTAGTCGCTGAAAGTGGTTCGCGGCGGCTCGATCCCGGGAATCTCGACGTCCATGTCGCGATCCAGGAAGTACTGCACGATCATCATCGCGTGATTGCGTTCCTCGACGGCCTGCGAGTAGAAGTGCTTGGCCAACTGCGGCATGTCGTGGTTGTCGTAGTACACGGCCACCGCGATGTACTGCTGTGAGGCGAAGAACTCGTGGCCGATCTGGTCGTGGAGCAATTGGTGGAACTTGGTGCGCTCGGTACCGGTCATCTGTCTGATGGTATCGGCTCTCATGCGGCCGGAAAGATCAGTCATGGCTTACTGAGGCCAGGCTGGGCTTCGATGGGGCTGGGCCCCGGTCAGCCGATGGCGCCGCCGTTGTTGGAGATCAGATCCTCCGGGATCCGTTGGCCCGAGCGGATACTGGCGAAGAACCGTTCGGTGTCGTCGTCGACCAGCAGGGAGTCGCCGTCGTCGGTGGATGCCGAGCCGCCGTTCGGTGTGGTGGTGGTGATGGGGTCGCTGCGTAGCCACCACGCCAGGAAGGCCAGATTCCAGATGTGGGTGCTCTCGTCGACGGTGAGACTGTCGGCCGCTCCGCTGACGAACGGGAACAGCCGGAATGGGTTGAGCAGCACCGATGGACTGGTGGCCTTCGCCATCAGTGCGGCGAGGAACTTGCGTTGATTGACGACGCGCTCGAGGTCGGCGTTGGGGAAGGCTCGGGTGCGAACCAATCCGAGCGCCTGACGGCCGTTGAGTTTCTGGCATCCCTTGGGCAGGTTGAGGCCGGCCTTGGGGTCGTTCAGTGGCTGATCGAGGCAGATGGTCACTCCGCCAACGGAATCCACCAGGGTGTCGAAGCCGCCGAACCCGATCTCGGCAAAATGGTCGATGCGGATACCCGACAACTGTTCGACCGTCCGGGTGAGCAGCTGCGGGCCGCCGAAGTTGTAGGCGGCGTTGATCTTGTGTTGTCCCTGACCGGGAATCGGCACGTAGAGGTCGCGCGGGATGCTGATCAGCGCAGCCTTTCCCGACGGGGGCTTGTACACGAGCATGATGGTGTCGGTGCGGGACCCATCGCTGTCTCCGGTGGACAGGTCACGTTTCTGTTCGGCGGACAGATCCGAGCGGGAGTCGCTGCCGACGATGAGCCATGTGGTGCCGGGGGTGTCGGCGGGTCGCCCGGCGTAGCTCGGCAGCGCGTCGACCCGATTCAGCTGGCTGTCGTAGTAGAAGAGCAAACCGACCGTGCCGAGCACGATGACGAGCAACAGGATGAGGATGATGCGGCCCACGCGCCGCGGCCGGCGTAGCCGCGGCAGCCGGGCCCGCCGCCGCGGTGCGGGTGCAGGCGGTTCGGCGGGTCGGGTACCTCGTCGCGGTGACCTCGGCGGCGCGGCCGATCCTGCACGCGATCCGTCTCTGTGACGATCGGGTTCCCTGTTCGGTACGCGTTCACGCGGCACCGGCTCAGGCTTCTGGGTGGGCGCGTAGCCCACGGCCCCCGCCGACGCTCCGCCTCTCGTCGACCTGCCCGCCGCGGCCGACCCGCCCGGCGCGGCCGACCAGGCGCGAGGCGGGTGATAGTCGTCGTGGCGGCGCGGTGGCGTGCGCCGGGTGGGGTCGTCGCCGCCGGACATGACGGTCGGCGGCTCCGGCGGCAACGTCCGCTCGCTCCGGTGCACCGGTGGTCGTCGCTCCGGCGGCACCCGTGCGGGTGGTACACGCGGAGGCGGCATTCGGGGAGGCGGTACATGTCGGGTCGGGTCAGACGAGCCGTCCCGTCGCGTCTGCTGTCCGGGCGCCGAGTTTCTGGGCGCCGAGTGCCTGGGTGACTGATTTCCGGGCATCTGTCCCGGCATCGCATTCCTGGGCGGCTCTTGTCTCGGCGGCTCTTGTCTCGGCGGCTGATATCCCGGCGGCTGGTCTCGGGGCATCGAATGGCGGTGTGGCGGGGGTGGGGGAGCCGGATTGCGGCCAGGTGGGGGAGACGCAGCGCCGCCGCTGCGTCGCACCTGGCGCGGATCTGGCTCGTTCATCCCATCAAATGTACGCATGGCCCTTGCGCCGACCCGTCATTCAGGCAGCGGAGCATTTCAGCCCACCCAGCCGAGATGGTCGTGCAGCAGGGCATATCCGACAAAGGCCACCACATCCATCAGCGTGTGCGCGATCACCAGCGGCCACACCCGCGCCGTCAGCTGGAAATACCGTCCGAACACCACACCCATCGCGAGATTGCCCAGCCCGGCACCCACACCTTGATACAGGTGATAGCCGCCGCGCAGCACCGCGCTCGCGGCCAGCGACGAATTCTCCCCCCAGCCGAGTTGGCGCAACCGCGTGATGAAGTAGGCCACGACGACGATCTCCTCGGCCGCGGCGTTGCCGGCGGCGAGCAGCACCCACATCGGCCACCGCCACCACGCGCCCTCGACCTCACTGGGCACGAGATGGGCATTGGCGCCCAGCGCGCGGGCCAGTGCCACCAGGCCGAGACCGGGCAGTCCCACCGCAGCGGCCAGCAGTAGTCCCGGCGGCACGTCACGGCCGCGCGGTGGCCACGTCAACCCGACGCTGCGTAGACGTACCCCGCCGCGCCAGAGCAGATAGACACCCAATCCGGCGATCGCGACCAGCCGGACAACGCTCATCACCTGCCGGATCAGATCGATGGTCGATATGTCCGACCGGCGGGGGTTGAGTGCGACGGTCGCATTGCCCACGCCGCCCGCCATCTGCAGCTCGATGAGCGACAGCACCGCCGACAATGCCGAGAAGGCGAAGGTCAGCACGCCGACGATGACGAGCTCGACGATCAGCGCGCGGCGTTGCGTCCGATCATCGACGACCTCGACAACGCGCTGTTCCGGCGGCTGCAGTACCGCTCGCACCCGTCGGCTACGGCTACGTTCGGGCATGCAGAGCAGCGTAGCGACGAGGGTGGGATGGTGACGGGCTCAGGGCTGCCCGGCAGGCTTCGGGCACGCCGCACCCGGGAACGCCGGGATGCCGCGTCGGCAACCAACCGCGGTCACCGCGCCCAACCGCCGCGGACCGTCTTTCACCTGAAGCGCCAGCGTCAGCTCGTCGAGCACCGAATCGCGGGTCTCCGGATTCGTGGCCGTCGTAGCGAGGACGCCCCGAGCGCGTGCGAGTTCGACGAGCGCGTCGTAGACCGCGGGGAGCGCGGCCGACGTGGTGCGGTCGGGCGCGTCGAGCGAGTCGAACGGCACACCGGTTTCGTATGCGTGCCGCAGTGCATGAACTCCCTGATCGCACTCGGGATTGTTGAGGTCGACGACGAATCCGCCGAACTGTGTGCTCGGTGCCCTGATCCCCGAAGCGTCGAGGCAACGATGGTGCGATATCCGATCGGCGAGTGAATGCACGTAGATCCCCGCCCGGGCCTCGGGACCGTGGGGGCCGATGTAGCTGTCGAATTGGCCGGAGCGAATCGAACCGGACACGACCTGTGCCCCGGTTGATGTCGCGAACGGGATGGCTGCGGTCGACATGACGCTCAGCAGTCCGACGATGGGCACCGATCTTCCCGAAGTGTCTGTGTAGCAACGATTCCCGCTGGTGTAGTCCGCGTTCACCGAAGGGAGCGTGAGTCCCCCGGTGCACAGCGGCACCGAGGTTCCGGCACCGGCCAGAGCCCATCGGCGCAGGCCTGCGATCACGGGCTCGGTGCGTGCCGAGGTGACGGGATGCAATCCGTCGACCGGATGGCCGGTGGCCATCGGCACGGGAAAGTGGATGAGCAGACCGCCGGTGGGAAAGTTGGTGCGTACCAGACCGCTGATGTCCCGCGTGGTGCGCGCCGCAGCGTCGGGAACCGGTGTGCCGTCGGGGAACTTGGGGGTGAACGTGCCCAGATCGGTGGCCTCGTCGTATGCGGCGATCCAATACGCCGCGCTCGGATCGAACCCGACGGCCCGCGCCATGATGTAGGTCGAGTCGGTGTGTATGAGACTCCTTGCGCCACGCGGATTACGGGATGAGACGACTGTCGTGGTCACCACTTGTGCGAGACAAGTGGGCGGCACCGGTTCGTGCAGGGGGCAGTCCGCCGGCAGCGGTGTGCAGTTGTCGTCGTGGGCACCGGCGTAGCAGTAGTCCTCGGCGAACGCGTGCGCCCGTGGGGTGGTGCCGGCCATGATGCCGAGTGTTGCGGCAACGATCAGGGCGGTGAGCCACACCGTCCGCGCTCCTATGGCGCCGCGACGTACGCGGTATGAGTGCGGATGCGATGTGGTACCGACCGGCTTCACGTTCGGACTGCGAGTCACGAACTGAATGATTTATGAAAAGAGTCAGTTGTGCAACCGTTCGGGTCAGGGGGTTCGCATCGATAGACTGGGCCGGTGTCCATCGCAAGCACGCCTGCGGATTCGCGAGAAAGTGGGTCGCGGGCGTCCACGCGTGATCGATTGCTCGACGTGGCTGCGGCGCACTTCGCCGGCAACGGCTTCCGCCACACGTCGCTGGCCGCTGTGGCTCGCGAGCTGTCGATCACGCCGTCGGCGATCTATTTTCATTTCGCGAGCAAGGAGCAGTTGTTCTTTGCCGCCTACGATCGGCAGGCGGCGATGCTGGCCGATGCCGTGTTCACCGAGGACCCGGAGGCCGTCGGTGACGGGTATCTGAAGGCGCTACTGCTCTCGCTGCTGGCGGCGATGCCGGACTATCCGCTGGTCATGCGCGTTGTCCGTGGCGACGAGCCGGAACTTCTTCCTCGGCTGACGAACGGCGAGGTATCGCGTCGGCTGCGCACCGCGATCGCGGTGTCCTTGGACTACGGACAGCGGGCGGGCCGTGTGCGCGGCGAGATCGATGTGGAGCGGGTGTCGCTGGGGCTCGAGTCGATCATGATGGCGTTGCTGCTGACCGCGGTGCAGACCGGAGGGGTCGGCATGGAAGTTCGCGGCGATGCGATCTCCGATGTCATCCGCCTGGCAATCGCGAGCGAGCCGCCGGGTCGGTGAGGCCGCAGCCGTGCGATCCCGCAGCCGTGCGATCCCGCAGACGAGTGATTCAGTCAGTCGGGCAGGCTGTTGAGAAACGGGCACCCGGCCAGGGTGCGCAGTGCCCGGGAGAGTTCGGCGACGTCGCCGACAGGCCGACCGAACGGCAGCCGGACGTCGGAATCCCCGGTCGAACCCTCCACGCGGAAGCGGATGCCGAATCGATCGAGTCCCAGTGGCCGCACCCGGCCCTGGCGCAGGTGGCGGGGCAGTTTGCGGGCCAGCCGCTCGATCACGTCGGAGTGTGCGGCGTCGAGGTGGCTGATCCAGTCGTGCTCGTATTCCCAGAACGGGTCGGGGGCCGCGCAGGCGAGGTCGGCGGGGGCCACCGATCCCGCGCCCGCCCCGCTGGCGACCACTGCGGTGTCGATCTGCAGGCGCATCATCGAACGGCCGTGACCGATGTCGAGCAGTTCCTCGTCGGGATGGTCGGCGGCGATTTCGATGGCCAGTTCGCGCTCGAGGTCGCGCGGCACCGAGTGCAGGGTGCCGTTCAACCAGATGAACGAGCGCACCCGCTCCCGCAGGTCGATCGGCGCGCAATCGGTCACCTCCAGCATTGCCGGCAACCCGTCGGGCGCGGTGTCGGCGGCGGTCATGGCCGGCGAATCCGTCGGGACGAGTACGAAGGCCTGGGTGTCGAAGAGATGCACCAATCCGGCCGGGGCGGGGGACGCGAGTTCGGTCGACGGATCGGGGGTTTCGACGGCCAGCATGGCGCTGCCCGCTCGGCGGCACGCGGTGGCGATCACCTCGGCGTCCGACGGTCGGTCGGTGACGGCTCGTGTCATGCGATGCTCACTCCCAGCGGTATGCGCCTCACAGGCGTGCAGGTGAAGGCAATGTAGGTAACCCTAACCTAAAGCCAAGTCGCGGGTGGCGTCAACGCCTGCGGGCCCGCGCAGCGGTTGTCCTCGACTAAACTCTTGTCGTGTCAGTCTTCGCGTACTTCGGCCCAGCCGGAACTTTTACCGAGATGGCGCTGGACACGATTCTCGACGTCGAAACGCGCGTTGCGGGGGTGCCGCGCATGACCGATGACGATGAGGTTCGTAAGGAGTCTGCGTCGAGCCCGGCGGCCGCCGTGGCGATGGTGCGGAGCGGTGCGGCCGACTTCGCGTGTGTGCCGATCGAGAGCTCACTGGAGGGCTCCGTTCCGGCCACGATGGATGCCCTGGTGCCGGTGCCGCCGGGCGTCTCCGCCGGGGTGTCGCGGGTGCAGGTGGTTGCCGAGACCGTGCTGGACATCTCGTTCGCGATCGCCGCCACCAGCGCGCTCGACGCGTCGTCGGTGCGCCGGGTTGCGGCCTACCCGGTGGCGGCGGCGCAGGTACGACAGTCGGTGGAAAAGCTCTATCCGGGTGCGGAATTCGTCACGTCGTCGTCCAATGCCGGTGCCGCGCAAGATGTTGCCGCCGGGCGTGCGGATGCCGCGGTGACCACCATGCTGGCGGCCCGGCTCTCGGGGCTCACCGTCCTGGCCGATGGCGTCTGCGACGCGGTGGATGCCTCCACCCGATTTCTGCTCGTCGGTCGACCCACCGAACCGGCACCGCGTACCGGTGCCGACCGCACCGCGGTGATCCTCGAACTGCCCAACGAGCCCGGCAGCCTGATGTCGGCGATGAATGAATTCGCTTCCCGCGGAATAGATCTCACCAGGATCGAATCACGGCCGCGACGCGATCCGGCAACGAGGACCACCAATGCCGGGCAGTACCGGTTCTTTCTCGACGCCGTCGGCCACATCAGCGACGACGCGGTGGCCGAGGCACTGGGGGCGCTGCACCGGCGGTCGGATGCGGTGGTGTTCCTCGGATCATGGCCGGCGCATAGAGCGAACGGGTCCAACCCGCCGAGCCATCGTGAGAGCGCGGCGTGGCTGTCGGCGATGCGTCGCGGCGAACCCTACGGCGAGGAGGTCGGGGACTGATGGCGAGGTTGCATCTGGTGCGGCACGGCGAGACGACGTCGAATGTGATGCGACGACTCGATACCGCACTGCCCGGGGCCGCGCTCACCGACTTCGGCATCCGGCAGGGGGTGCGCTACGGACTGGAGAATGCACCGAGCGCGGGTGCGGTGCTGATCAGTTCGAGGGCGCGACGCGCGCAGCAGACCGCGGAACTGATCGGTTCGGTGTGGGGTGTGCGGTCCGAGGTGGTCGAGGGCATCCATGAGGTGCAGGCCGGAGAACTCGAGGATCGCAGAGACGACGACGCGCACCGCGCGTACCGCGACCTGCTCGATCGCTGGTACGGCGGCGAGCCAGAGTTGAGCGTCCCCGGTGGAGAGTCGCTGGACATGGTCTACGACCGGTATCTGCCCGTCGTGGACGAGGTTGCGCGGCTCTATCTGACCGGCGCGTCCACCACCGATGTCTACGTGGTGAGTCACGGTGCGGCGATCCGGTTGGTCGCTGCGCGGCTCGCCGGAATCGACGGCACATTCGCGGCGGAGACTCATCTGCCCAACACCGGGTCGATCGAGCTCGAATACACCGACGACGGGAAATGGGTCTGTCACCGCTGGGGAGCCACCATCGCGCCATTCGGTCAGCGAGAACTCGACCAACTCGACCCCACCGGCGAGGCGTTCATCGTCAACCCGATGGGTTGAGCGCCTCCCGCAGGTTGAGCTCCCTCCGCTGGTTGAGCCCTTCCCCGCTGGTTGAGCCCCTTCCGCTGGTTGAGCCCCCTTCCGCTGGTTGAGCCCCCCTCCGCTGGTTGAGCTCTCTCCGCTGGTTGAGCTGCCTCCGCTGGTTGAGCCCGTTCCGCTGGTTGAGCTTGTCGAAACCACCCCGCGGGAACCCTCCGCTGGTTGAGCTCTCTCCGCTGGTTGAGCCCCCCTCCGCTGGTTGAGCCTGTCGAAACCACCCCCCGTGGGGCACGGTCGACGCAGATCTGGGCACGGTCGACGCGGATCTGGGCACGGTCGACGCGGATCTGGGCACGCTCGACTCGGATCTGGGCACGCTCGACTCGGTTGTGGGCACGCTCGACGCGGATCTGGGCACGCTCGACTCGGTTGTGGGCACGCTCGACGCGGATCTGGGCACGCTCGACTCGGTTGTGGGCACGCTCGACGGGGATCTGGGCACGCTCGACGGGGATCTGGGCACGCTCGACGGGGTGGGCCTATCCCCAGCCGTGGGCGTGCAGCCAGTCGTCGTCGATGCCGAAGTGATGGCCGATCTCGTGGATCACGGTCACCGCGACCTCGTGGACCACCTGCGCGTGGGTGTGGCACATCGCGAGGATCGGTTCGCGGTAGATGGTGATGGTGTCGGGCAGGAAGCCGCCGTAGTCGTGGTCGCGGCTGGTCAGCGCCACCCCGTGATACAGGCCGAGGATGTGGGGTGACTCCGGGTTGATCGGTTCCACCAGGATCACCACGTTGTCGATGGCGTTGGTCAGTTCGGAGGGGATGGTGTCGAGGGCGTCGGACACCAGCATCTCGAACTCGTCGTCGGACATCGCGACGGGCATGGACTGCGACTCCTTCTCAGCCGCCACCGGCGGGGGCGGGAACCTCTTCGGGATTGGGCTGTACGCCCGGTGGCAACGGGACCGGCGTCGGCAGCACCCGACCGGGCGGCGCCTGCGGCGGCGGCGCCGGGATCTTGCCGTTGATCAGCAGCGTCGAGCGTGCGTCGCCCACCAGGGTCGCGAAACCGCCACGGTCGGGCAGTCCGAGATAGCACACCACCTTGCGGCTGCCCGCCAGCCAGCTCGGTTCACTGATCACCGACCACTGCACGTTCAGGGTGGTGGCCTCCAGCTTGTTCTTGCCGCCCAGGAACCGTTCGGCCTGCACCGGGCAGATCGTGGCGAGGAACGAGTTCTGGTCGGCCTCCTTGGGCCACGGCTTGCCGGAGTTCTTGGCGCCGAAGCGTGCGGCGAGGTCGACGATGCCGGTGGTCTGGAAGGCGTGCGGCTCGGTGCAGGCCACCACGGTCGCGGGCACCGTGGGACGCCGGGTGGCCTGGTCGATACCGATACACGTGCCCGGCGGCCACGCGAACGACTGATCGTTGTCGGCCACCCGGCCGGAGACCTGCTCGGGCGTGCCGTCCTTGCCGGTCTGCTGCAGCCCGCAGCGCAACTCGCGGGCACCCTTGTCCCACTGCGCCTGCGACGGGTACATCATTCCCACCGAGTACCGGCCCTGCGGATCGAGCTTGCCGGCGACGTAATCGTCGACGATCACCGGGCACTGCTCGTCGCGGATCTCGGTGAAGCGCTGCGGTCCGGGCCATGGCGCCGATTCACCGAACTCCGAGCCGGGTAGCACCGACGTGTCGAGCGGTCCGGCCACCTCGAATCGGTGCGGCTGATCGCAGCCGACCTTCGTCGGCTGCCCGGGCTGCCCGGCGGGCCAGTCCAGGCAATCACCCGCCACCGAACGGGTGAACGCGTTCTGGGTGAGGCGCTCGTTGGCGCCGATGTCGGTGCCGCCGACGCTGCCGCTGTCCTGGAAGGCGCCCATCGCGAAGGCCACACCACCGGCGATCACGGCACCGATCACAATGGCGGCCAGCACGATGCGCATGGGGTTACGCGCCAGTGTGGTGCGCACACCGCCGCGTCGTTGCTCGTCGGGATGGTCGTTCATCGGCATCCATCATGCCTGCTGTGTCGGCGACGCAGTGACGCGTGTGCGATCAGGGCGGTCGTTTTCGGTAGTCCGGTGCCCACGCACGCAGGTCGTCGGACGCGCTCAAGTAGGGTTTGAAGGCGTGATCGACCTGAAAATCGTGCGTGACGATCCCGAACTCGTCCGTGAATCCCAGCGCGTGCGGGGGGAGGACCCGGGACTCGTCGACGTGCTGCTCGACGCGGATGCGACACGGCGGGCGGCCATCGTCGAAGCCGACACCCTGCGATCGGAGCAGAAGGCCCTCGGCAAACAGGTCGGCAAGGCATCCGGGGACGAGAAGGCCGCACTGCTGGCCAAGGGCAAGGAACTCGCCGACCAGGTCAAGGCGGCCGTCGCCCGGCAGAGCGAGGCCGACGAGGCGGCCACCACCGCGGGACGGGCGATCTCCAACGTCGTCGAGGGGGCTCCCCCCGGCGGCGAGGACGATTACGTGGTGCTCGAGCACGTCGGCGAGCCCCGCGTGATCGAGAACCCACGCGATCATCTCGAACTCGGCGAATCGCTCGGCCTGATCGACATGGAGCGCGGCGCCAAGGTGTCGGGATCGCGGTTCTACTTCCTCACCGGCCACGGCGCGATGCTGCAGCTGGGACTGCTCACGATGGCCGCGCAGAAGGCCACCGCCAACGGGTTCACGCTGATGATCCCGCCCGTGCTGGTGCGTCCTGAGGTGATGGGCGGTACGGGGTTCCTGGGCGCCCACGCCGACGAGGTGTATCACCTCGACAAGGACGACGACCTCTACCTGGTGGGCACCTCCGAGGTACCCCTGGCCGGCTACCACATGGACGAGATCCTCGACCTGTCGGCGGGACCCAAACGCTACGCCGGCTGGTCCACCTGTTTCCGGCGCGAGGCGGGCAGCTACGGCAAGGACACCCGCGGCATCATCCGCGTGCACCAGTTCGACAAGGTGGAGGGCTTCGTCTACTGCACACCCGCGGACGCCGCGGCCGAGCACCAGCGACTTCTCGCCTGGCAGAAGGAGATGCTGGCCGCGATCGACGTGCCCTACCGGGTGATCGACGTCGCCGGCGGCGACCTCGGTTCGTCGGCCGCCCGCAAATTCGACTGCGAGGCATGGGTGCCGACCCAGCAGACCTACCGGGAACTGACGTCCACCTCGAACTGCACCACCTTCCAGGCACGGCGCCTGTCGATCCGGTATCGCGACGACAGCGGCAAACCGCAGGTCGCCGCGACGCTGAACGGCACCCTGGCCACCACCCGCTGGCTGGTGGCGATCCTGGAAAACCATCAGCAACCCGACGGCTCGGTGACACTGCCGCCCGAACTCGCGCGGTTCGTCGGCACCGACGTCCTCAAGCCCGTGTAGCCGGACGGTGCTCGTCGCATGATGCTCGGAATTGTCATCGCGGTCATCGGCTCGCTCGCCTTCGCCGGGGCAGCTGTGCTGCAGTCGATGGGCGCCGACCGCACCACGCGAAAGCTGGCCCGTCAGGACCCCTCCGAATCCGGGTGCGAGGCACCGACACCCACCTCCCATCCGTCGCTGAAGTCGACGCTCCTGACGATGGCCACCACGCCTTTCCTGATCGGACTCGTGCTCGACGTGATCGGGTTCGGCGCCACCATCGTCTCGGCCCGGCTCATCCCGCTGTTCCTGTCGCAGTCGATCATCGCCGCCCGCCTGGTGGTGACCGCGTTGTTGGCCTGGGTGGTCCTCAAAGTGGCTCTGCGGCTGCGGGACTGGATCGCCGGCACCGTGGTGATCGCCGCGCTGGTGTTGCTGGCCGTGGGTGCCGGCGCGGAAGGACACGACAACCACACGTGGATGCACTGGACCGTGCTGGGCGCGGGCTTTGTGCTGTTCGCCCTCGGGATGGGGCTCACGCGGGTGGTACGCCGACATATCGCCGCCACCACCGGACTGGTGGCCGGTGTGTTGTTCGGCATCATGGCCATCGCATCGCGAATCCTCTACGGCGTCAGCCCGTTCGACCCGGCCGCGCTGCTCACCGACCCGGCCCTCTACGCGCTCGTGTTCACCGGCGTCAGCGGCTTCTACCTGTTCATCGTGGCGTTGCAGACCGGCTCGGTGAACGGCGCGGCGGCCGCGCTGGTGGTCGGCGAGACGGTGGTCCCCGGAGCCGTCGGCATCCTGCTCCTCGGTGACCAGATCGCGCCCGGATGGGATGTGGTCACCGGGCTGGCGTTCACCGCCGCGGTGATCGGCGGAGTGGTGGTGGCGTCGTCGGGTGCGGTGCAGGCGGTGGAAACGGCCGATGCCGCGCATATGCCCGACGTCCGCAGACACCCCGATTCGGTCCACCGAGGCACCACGCGCCCCGACTCTGCCGACCGGGCCGCGAGATGATCCTGGGGGTCATCGCGGCGGTCGGCGCCGCCCTGGCCTACGGCACCGCGTCGGTTCTGCAGGCTTACGGTGCCCGCAGCGTCGACCCGAACGCCGCTACCGACATCGCCCCGACGTTGCGGTCGACGATCGCGGCGATGCTCACCGTGACCTTCCTGGCCGGGATGGTGCTCGACGCACTGGGTTTCGTCGGGAGTCTGGTGTCCGCGCGGACGCTGCCGCTGTTCCTGTGCCAGCCCATCATCAGCTCGAATCTGGTGGTGACGGCGGTGCTGGCGACGCTGGTCTTGCACGCGAGGCTGAGCCGGCGGGACTGGACGGCGATCGGGGTGGTGGTGGCGTCGCTGGTGGCCCGGCGGCTTCTACCTGTTCACCGTCGCGCTGCAGACCGGAGCGGTCAGCGCGGCGTCGGCGTCGATCGTGGTCGGCGAGACGGTGGTGCCCGGCGCACTGGGCATCCTGCTGCTCGGCGACACCACACGACCCGGCTGGGGTCCGATCACCCTGATCGCCTTCGTCGCCGCGGTCACCGGGGCGGTGGTGGTGGCGATGTCGTCGGCGGTGGAGACGGCCGAGTCCGCGGCCTGAATACGGCCGCGGACCCGGTGGAAAACAGACTCGCTGGAACGGTATCGATCACACGCTCGCGGTGGGCTGCGACGGCGACGAGATGGGTGCCTCGGTCAGCGTCACGAGATGATCTGTACGCAATCCCGCCACGGCATCCTCGATCTCGGACGCGCGGCGCTGGGCGTCCCAGCCGAGGATCTCGGCCATCGCGTCGGCGAGTTCGGCCAGCACGGCGGCATTCACCGCGCCGAGGAACGCCAGATCTGTTCTGCGGAGCAGGATGTCGGAGATGTGGACGGCCTGTTCCACCTCGATCATGTAGCGCAGCTCCGCCGTCGACAGTTCGCTCGCGGGCAACGCGGAATCGGGGCCGGCGGCGACGCGCTCGATGACCTCGGCGGCGCGGGTGCCGTAGCGGGTGAGGAGCTGATCGGCACGATCTGCGGGCATCTGGCCTCGTCGGCTGTCGACCCACGCGCGCCGCTGGGCATCGGTGGTGGGGAAGTCGCGCCCCCCGCCGATCGGAAGTCCGACCGTCGACACCTGGCGTTGGGCCCCGAGAATCTCCAGAATGCGGTCGGAGAGTTGCTCACCCAGTGCGCGGAAGGTGGTCCACTTACCACCCACGAGACTGAGCACGGGAACCGAAACCCCTGGCAGCTCGGTCTGTTCCACGTTGTAGTCGCGGGACACGAAACCCGGGGTGGTGTCGTCGTGGCGCGGCAGCGGGCGGATACCGGAGAACGTGTACACGATCTGGTCGGTGGACACCTCGATCTCGGGGAACACATGCTTGATGAGCTCGAAGAAGTACTCGATCTCGTCGTCTGTGCAGCGGGAGGGCTCCGCCGGGTTGGCGTCGATGTCGGTGGTGCCCACCAGGACCCGGTCCTTGAGCGGATAGATCAACACGATGCGGCCGTCGGAGTGCTCGAAGAAGATCTCCCGGCCGCGGGTCGCGGCGACGAGTTCGGGGTTATCGAGCACGATGTGCGACCCCTTGGTGCCGCCCATGTAGCGGGTGTCACCACCCAGGGCGTCGTTGGTCAGGTCGGTCCACGGGCCGCTGGCGTTGACGATCACCTCGGCGGACACGGTGAACTGGGTGCCGCTGACACGGTCGGCCAGCACCACGTCACCGCCACGGACGCCCACCGCCTCGAGATAGTTGGCGGCGCGGGCGTGCGGTCCGGCCGCCAGGCCGTCCTTGAGAACGTCGAGCGCCAAGCGCTCCGGATCATGCACGGACGCATCGAAATAGGTTGCGGTGTAACGCAGATCGGAGTTCAGGCTGGGCATGTCTGCGCGGGCGCGCTCGCCGGTGCGGAACTTGTGACGGGGTACGCGACGTTTGCCCGCACCCGAGAACGCGTCGTACATCACCAGTCCGGCCTTGATCAGCACGGCGCCACGCTCGTTCGGCTTGCCGGTGCTGTGGGTGAGGAAACGCTTGGGCGCGTTGAGGATTCCACTGAAGGTGGAAAAGATCGGCACCGTGGTCTCGAGCGGCTTCACGTAGTGCGGCGCGGTGTGCAGCAATCCGTTTCGCTCGTGCACCGACTCGCGGACGAGGCGGAACTCGCCGTTTTCGAGATAGCGAATGCCGCCGTGGATCATGTGGCTCGACGCCGCAGAGGCGCCGCTGACCCAATCGTCGCGCTCCACGAGCACGACGTCGACACCCTGCAGGGCCAGATCGCGGAAGGTCGAGATCCCGTTGATTCCGCCACCGATGATCAGGACCTGCGCGGACGGGCGGTCGGTGAGTGCGGCCACGGAGGCTCGTGTCGGGAGATGAGAGCTGATGTCTGCGGTCATGATTCAATCCTCGCGTAGCGTGCACAAACATTCAATGCTTGTGCACATATGTGCAAAATTGATCGCGGCTGGTAGAACGTGAGAGGTGAAGGAACGGCGCGGTGAAAGAACGTTGCGGTGAAAGAACGGTGCAGTGAAAGAACGTAGAGCGCCCGACGACCCGCGTCGGGCAGCCCAGGCGGTGCGCGCGGCACACCTCTACTACATGCAGGACCTCGACATGGCCGCGATCGGCCGCGAGATGGGGATGTCGCGGTCGTCGGTGTCGCGGTTGCTGGCCTTCGCCCGCGACACCGGGCTCGTCGACATCCGGATCAACGCCGCGGGCGGGCGTACCGGGGAGATCGCCGACCAGTTCGAGAGTGCCTTCGGGGTGCGGGCCCAGGTGGTGCCGACCACCTCGCAGATGACCGACGCCGACCGTCTCGACCGGGTGGGTCATGCGGCGGCCCGTGTCCTCGGTGAACTGCTCGAGGCGAATACGGTGCTGGGGATCGCCTGGGGGTCCACCGTCAGTGAGGTGAGCCGCCACCTGGTACCGCGCGAACTGTGGAACATGGAGGTGGTGCAGCTCAACGGGGCGGGAAATCCCACGACCACGGGTATCGACTACGCGAGCGAGATCCTGCGCAGATTCGCCACCGCGTACGGGGCGCGGGTGGAGCAGTTCCCGGTACCCACCTTCTTCGACGATCCCGCCACCAAGGTGGCCCTGTGGCGTGAGCGTTCGACCCGACGGGTCCTCGACACCCAACGCAGGATGAACGTCGCGCTGTTCGGGCTGGGTTCCCCCGACGCGGACGTGCCCAGTCACGTCTACATCGGGGGATACCTCGAGACCGCCGATTTCGATTCCCTGCGCGCCGAAGGGGTGGTGGGCGACGTCGCCACCGTCTTCTATCGTCACGACGGCAGCGATGCGGGCATCGAGCTGAACAAGCGGTCGTCGGGTCCCGGACTCAACACGCTGCGCGAGGTGCCCCGCCGGGTGTGCGTCGTCTCGGGGGAGTCGAAGGCCGCCGCCACCGAGGGGGCGTTCGCGGCGGAGCTGATCACCGACATCGTGCTCGACGAGACGCTGGCCCGGTTACTGCTGCACCGCGCCGGTCAGTCGACGTCCACCCAATCGAGCGTGCGCTGAACCGCCTTGTGCCACTGGGCATATGCAGTGTTCCGTTGCTCCTCGTCCCATTCGGGCTTCCACCGCTGGTCCTCGTCCCAGTTCTCTCGCAGCTCGTCGGTGTTCTTCCAGAATCCGACGGCCAGTCCGGCGGCGTACGCCGCCCCGAGTGCGGTGGTCTCGGCCACCACCGGCCTGCTCACCTCGACGCCGAGTACGTCGGCCTGGATCTGCATGCACAGCTGGTTGGCCGTCACGCCTCCGTCGACCTTGAGCACGTCGAGTGACACGCCGGAGTCCTTGGTCATCGCCTCGGTCACGTCGCGGGTCTGAAAGCAGATGGCCTCCAGCGTCGCCCGGGCCAGGTGCGCGTTGGTGTTGTAGCGCGAGAGCCCCACGATCGCCCCGCGTGCGTCCGAACGCCAGTACGGCGCGAACAGGCCGGAGAAGGCCGGCACGAAGTAGACCCCGCCGTTGTCCTCGACCTGGCGGGCCAGCGCCTCCGATTGTGATGCGCCACTGATGATCCCGAGCTGATCACGCAACCACTGCACGGCCGAGCCGGTGACCGCGATCGAGCCTTCGAGGGCGTAGACCGCGTCGTCGTCGCCCAGCTTGTACGCCACCGTGGTCAGCAGCCCCGACTTGGACCGCACGATCTCGGTGCCGGTGTTGAGCAACATGAAATTGCCGGTGCCGTAAGTGTTCTTGGCCTCGCCCGGGGAAAAGCAGACCTGTCCGACGGTGGCTGCCTGCTGATCGCCGAGGACGCCGGTGAGCCGTACCTCGCCCTCGAGCGGCCCGGTGGGATCGGTTACCCCGAAGCCGCCCGGACTCGATGACGGCAGGATATCGGGCAGCATCGCGCGCGGGATCTCGAAGATCGACAGCAGTTCGTCGTCCCAGTCGAGTGTCTCCAGGTTCATCAGCATCGTGCGGCTGGCGTTGGTGACATCGGTGACGTGCTCTCCGCCGCGGTATCCACCCGTGAGGTGCCAGGTGAGCCAGGTGTCGGTGGTGCCGAAGATCGCATCACCACGTTCGGCCGCCTCCCGGACACCGGGCACGTTCTGCAGAATCCACTTGATCTTGCCGCCGGCGAAATAGGTGGCCGGCGGCAGCCCGGCCTTGTGCCGGATCGTGTCACCGTGACCGTCGCGTTCGAGCGCCTTGGCGATCTTGTCGGTGCGCGTATCCTGCCACACGATGGCGTTGTAGTAGGGGCGCCCGGTCTTGCGGTCCCACACCACCGTGGTTTCGCGCTGATTCGTGATACCCAGCGCGGCAAGGTCTTTGGCGCTGAGACCGGCCTTGTTCATCGCGGTCTGGATCACCGACGAGGTGCGTTCCCAGATCTCCACGGGATTGTGCTCCACCCAGCCCGCGCGGGGCATGATCTGCTCGTGTTCGAGCTGGTGGCGTGCCACCTCCCGCCCGGAATGGTCGAAGATCATGAATCGGGTGCTGGTGGTTCCCTGGTCGACGGAACCGACGAATTCTGCCATGGGTTCTTCTCGTATCTCTCGTGATCGATCGTTGGATGGATGTGGGTGACGGCTGGGGTCAGCGGTCGTGACGGTGACCCGCGGTCACCCTGGGGCGGTCGGTGTCCCGGGCGGTGGGCTCGTCGACGCCGATCTCCTGACTCACGTTCTCCTCGACCGGCGGCAGGAAGCGTTCGATGCCGACCACGAAGAGCGCGCCCCCGATGAGTCCGCCGACGATCGGGGCGACGATCGGCAGCCAGAAGTAGAGTTCGGGCCCATTGGCCGAGTACATCGCATCACCGTAGCCGGTGACGAACGACGCGAGGCGCGGTCCGAGATCTCGGGCGGGATTGATGGCGTATCCGGCGTTGGTGCCCCACGCCATGCCGATTGCGACCACCAGGAAGCCGATGAGCAGCGGACCCATGTTGGCCAGCGGAGGATTGTTGATCGCGCTGGTCAGGGCGAAGATCACGGCCACCAGGATCGCCGTGCCGATCACCTGGTCGAAGAACGCGGTGGTCATCGAGACGCCGGGACCCGGGGACGTGGAGAAGATTCCCTGCGTCGCCTTGGTGTGGTCGGGATCGACCGCGTTGATCTGGTCGGCGTAGGCGAACCGGACGATCAGCGCGCCGAGGAATGCGCCGACGAGTTGGGCGCCGATGTAGGGCGCCACCTTGCGCCACTCGAATCCCTTGAATGCCGCGAGTGCGATGGTGACCGCGGGGTTGAGGTGGGCGCCGCTGAGGCGGCCGGCGACGTAGACGCCGAGCGTGACACCGAATCCCCATGCGAACGCGATGGAGTTGTGATCGCCCCCGCCAACGGATTTCGGGAATCCGCCGCACACCACCTGTGCCACCACGCCGCAGCCGAAGAGGATCAGGATCATCGTGCCGATGCATTCGGCGGACAGCTCACCTGCCAGCGGAACTCGTTTCATGATTTCACTCCTTTGTGCCGGGCCGATCGACGTGCGATCGGGATCAAGCCGGTGTGGGTGAAACTAGGCCGGAGTGTGACGCAGATCAATATCGGGCGTTCGACAATGTCGAACAGGCCCCCGGCGTTACGTTCGGGGAATGGTGTAGGCGGTCGTAGAGTCTGCCGGTACGGGCCGTCCACCCGGAGCGTCCGGTGCCGACCACGACGGCCGGAGCGTTAGGAGGTGACGGCATGCCTGGACCCATCCAGTCGATCCAGCGGGCCGCGGCGGTCCTCGATCTGCTCGAACGCACCCCGCGACCGCTGGAACTGCGCGAGATCGCCGACGAGCTCGAACTGCCCAAGGCCACCGCGCACGGAATTCTGCAGACGCTGGTCGATCTCGCCTACGTCGAGCACGACGAGGGCGGGGCATACACCCTGGGCGCGCGACAGCAGGGCGCCGGGGCGAGCGAACTCGACGGCAACGTGCTCCGGTCGGCGGCGATGGGGTGGTGCGACACCCTCGCCGCCATGGTCGGTGCGCAGGTGTGGCTCGGCGTGCTGCGCCTCGACGTGGCCGAGGTGGTGCACCACGTGTTCCGTCCCGACGATTCGCCGCAGCGGATGCGGGTGGGCGAGCACCTTCCGCTGCACGCCACGGCGGGCGGGAAGATTCTGTTGGCCAATTCCAGCAACCGGGAGCGGTTGTTGCGCAACATGATTCTCGAACGGTTCACGGCCGCCACGATCACCTCACGGTCGGTGCTGGGCGCGGAGATCGGCGCGGCCCGTCGCTCGGGGCTGGCGACCGAATCCGGCGAGTACGACCCGGACGTCGCGGCGCTCGCGGTTCCGGTGCACGGAAGGCGTCCGGGCGCGTTCGGTGCACTCGTGGTGGTCGGCCCGCGCGCCACCCTGTACCGCGTCGGCACCGAACCCCACGCCCGGATCGTCGAACAGATGCGGGAGACCGCGACGTCGATCGACCGGGAACTCGGTGCGGTGCGATGACCGACAACCGTGTGGTCGCCGCCGTCGACGTGGGCACCACGTCGTGTCGTTGCATGCTCTTCGATCGTCACGGGCGGATGGTGTCCATCGCGCAGGTGGAGCAGAAGCAGTCGTTCCCCCGGCCGGGCTGGGTGGAGCAGAATGCGCACGAACTCTGGGTCAACGTGCAGCGCGTGGTGCCCAAGGCGCTGTCGCTGGCCGGCCGTACGCCCGCCGACGTGGTGGCGCTGGGGGTGGCCAATCAACGTGAGACGACGGTGGTGTGGGACCGCCGCACCGGTCGCCCGTTGGCGCCGGCGATCACCTGGCAGGACACCCGCACCGGTCCGATCGTCGATCAGCTCGGCGCCCACGCAAGAGAGATCCGCGACGTCACCGGGGTGAACCCCGCATCGTATTTCGCCGCACCCCGGCTGCGCTGGCTCCTCGACAACATCGGCGGGCTCGAGGCTCGCGCCCAACACGGCGACGCACTGTTCGGCACGCTGGAATGCTGGCTGATCTGGCAACTCACCGGCGGACCCAAGGGCGGTATCCACGTCACCGACGTCACCAACGCGAGTCGCACGATGCTGCTCGACCTGCGCCGCCGCGAATGGAGCAGCAAGATGCTCCGCCTTCTCGACATTCCCGAGGACATGATCCCCCGGGTGGTCGGCAGCAGCGAGGTGTACGCGACCTGCACCACGGTGCTGCCCGGGGTCCCGATCGGCGGGGCGTTCGGCGACCAGCAGTCCGCGCTGTTCGGCCAGACCTGCTTCGAGCCGGGCGACGTGAAATGCACGTACGGGACAGGCGCATTCGCGCTGATGAACGTCGGCACAACGGCCGTGGAGTCCTCACGGGGACTGATTCCCACCGTCGCCTACAGTCTTCCCGGCGAAGACCCGGTGTACGCGCTCGAGGGGCCTATCGCGGTGACCGGCTCGTTGGTGCAGTGGTGCCGCGACCAGCTCGGACTCATCGACTCCGCCCCGGAGATAGAGACTCTCGCCCGCACGGTCACCGACAACGGTGGGTGTTACGTGGTGCCCGCCTTCTCGGGACTCTTCGCTCCGCACTGGAATTCCGAGGCGCGGGGCATCGTCGTCGGCCTGACGTCATACGTGACCAAAGGTCACCTCGCGCGCGCGGTGCTCGAGGCCACGGCCTGGCAGACGTGGGACGTGGTGGAGGCGATGCGTGCGGAATCGGGCGTCCGGCTGCAGCGACTCGCGGTCGACGGCGGGATGACCGCGAACAACCTGCTGATGCAACACATCGCCGACGTGCTCGACGTGCCGGTGGTGCGGCCGTTCGTGTCCGAGACGGTGTCGCTCGGTGCCGCATATGCGGCGGGCCTGGCGGTCGGTTACTGGGAGGGACTCGACGACCTCCGGCGCAACCGGCACGTCGCCGCATCCTGGACCCCGACGATGGATGCCCAGCGCCGGCGGCGGGAGGCGGCCGGCTGGCAGGCGGCGGTGCGCCGCGCAGTGGTCGACGTGTGACCCGCCCCGGTCGCCGATGACCGGTGGGAGCATCGGCGGTTCGGGGGCATCGGCGGTTCGGGGCATCGACCCTCGCGGGTGGCGGTACTGTCTTCGGCGTGATCGAGTTCTCGCGTGTGACGCGCCCCGCGAAGTTGCCCACGAAGCTGCGCGGCGTGAGAGTCGTGCTGACCCTCACGCTGATCCTCGCGTCCCTCGGATTCGCCGCGGCCCCGGCCGCGGCGGCCCCCGCACAACCTGGGGCGCAGGCACCCGTTGCGGCACCCCTGCTACCGCCCGCACGCGACCCCTTCTACACGCCGAAGGTGCCGATCGCCGGACTGCGGCCGGGCACCGTCATCGACTCACGCGTGGTGCAACTCGGCAGCAACGGCACCGCTCTGCCGGCCACTGCCAGCCAGTTGCTCTACCGCACCACCGACGAGCAGGGCAATCCGTCGGCGACGGTGACCACGGTGATCTCGCCGCCGGGCGCACGGCCCGGCACCACGCGACGCATCATCTCCTATCACGAGTTCTATGACGCATTGGGCAGCCAGTGCGATCCGTCGTACACCCTGCGCGGCGGCCCTTCTGAATCCGGGAACGTCGATCTCGCGAGCATCGCGACCATGGTCGCCGCGGGTTACACCGTGGCCGTCCCGGACTACGAGGGGCCCAATCTGCGGTGGACCATCGGGCGTGAGTCGGCGTACGCGGCACTCGACGGCATCCGCGCTGTCCAGCGGCATCTGCGTGCCCCGTCGTCGTCGCCGGTCGCGCTGTACGGGTATTCCGGCGGGTCGATCCCCACCGGTTTCGGCGCCGAGGTGGCCCCGAAGTACGCGCCGGAGCTCAATATCATCGGCGCGGCGGCCGGTGGGGTGCTGGTCGATCCGCGCCACAACCTCGCCTACGTCAACGGCACCGAGAAGTGGTCGGCGGTGATCCCGGCGCTGATGGCGGTGTACGACGAGACCTACGACATCGGACTCGCCAAGTACTTGTCGCCCAAGGGAACTGCGGTGATCGATCAAGTGCGCGGAGAGTGCATCCTCGACTTCATCGGAAAATACCCGGGTCTCACGGATGCGTCCCTGCTCAAGCCGCAGTATCCCTCGCTCCTCGACGTTCCGGGCATCTCGGCGGCCATGGCCCAGAACGTGATGGGTTCGGTGGGAACACCACGCGCCCCGATGATGCTCGGCGTCGGTGATGTCGACGGACGCGGCGACGGCGTGATGCTGGTGGCCGACGTGGCGGGGTTGGCCCGAACATATTGTGCACGTGGACTTCCCACGCAGCTGCGCGTCTATCCGAAACAGAATCACACCGACGCGTTCCTGCCGTGGGCAGCCGACGCGGTGGCCTACCTCAACGACCGGTTCGCCGGACGACCGGCGGGAGGCTGCGGGGCCTGACGGCTGGGCGCTTACGAGGCCTGACGGCCGGGGCGACTCGGTCGGCACCGGATCCACCCATCTGGGAGGATGGTCTGGCAGCGCTCACGCGGAGGTCTGGTGGATCGAGGTCGGAAAGTCGAGTTGCCCGCGCCTGCGGGCAGCTCGACCGATGATGCGCCGTCCGGTGGCGACCCGGTAGCGGACGTAACGGACCCACCCGGCTATTCCCAGGGACTCACCCGGGTGCTGCACGCCGCGTCACTCCTGGTGTCCGGGGCGCTGCCCGCCGCCGAGTTCCTCGCTTTCGTCGCCGACCCGACTTTCGGCTATCGGGCACTGGTGGTCGCCGTCTTCGCCGTCCATTGCGCGTGCTGGACGGCCACCGTTCTTGCCCGGGTGCCGCTGTCGGTGCGGACGCAGACGGCACTGCGGTGGCGGCCGTTGCCGGTGTGGGCGCCGGTGGTGAGCTGGGGTGTGTTCGCCGTCTGCCTTGCGCTGTCGGCGGCCGGTTCGGACCTGTCGGCCCCGCGGGTGGTGCTCAATGCGAGCATCGGAGTGGGCATCGCCGCTGCGATGGTGACGCCCGGGCGCCGGTCGGTGCTGATCGCCGCGGTGTTGTCGAGCCTCGCCGCCGTGTTGGTTCTGCTCGGGCTCTCGTTGTCGTCGGCCCCGGTGTGGCCGGGGCCGCTCATGGTTCCCGGCGGGGTGTACTACGCGCTGATCGTCCCGGTGTACACGGTGTGTTCCACCCTGGCGGTCGCGGTGACCGTCGGGGGGCTCGGTGACGTGGCCGACGCCGCCGATCGCCGGCTGCGCTCCTGGGGATGGAGTCGGCGCGCGGCAGCTCACAGTGCCGCCGCGGCGGCGGCGTTCGACCGCCGCTCGCGGGTATTGCACGACACGGTGATCAACACCCTGGCTGCTGTCGGGATGGGTGCGGTACTCAGCGACGCCGACCTCATCCGGGCGCGGTGTCGCGCCGACATCGAGGCCATCGACGACCTCACCCGCGTCCGCGCACGCCCCTCGGCGACGGTCGGGGAGGTCGTGGACTACGCACGGTCCCTCGACATCGAGTTCGCGATCACCGATGCGGCGGGACTTCAACGCATGCTCGCGCGGCAACCGGACTGGCGGCGCGGGGAGATCCTCGGACTGATCCTGGAGACGGTCACCAACGCGGCCAAGCATTCCGGCGCCGACCGGGTGACCCTCGAGGTCGATCAGGCCGCCGGCCGCATCGTCATCGGTGACACCGGCGACGGCACCGTGCGCACGGATGATCTGCGCAACGCCCTCGCCCAGCGCGCCGCCGATGCGATGGTCGACGTCGCCGTGGAATCGGCCCCGCGGCGGGGAACCACGGTGACCCTGACCGTTCCGCCGCTCGAGATGGTCGACGACCGCGGTGTGATGACCCGGGCCCTCGCCGAGATGGCGACCTACATGGCGGCCGTGCTGTACGCCGAATTCGTCGCCGTCGCGCTGATCGCCACCACCGCCCGCGGCGGCTGGACGGTCCGCTCGGCGATCCCTGCGCTCACGGTGCTGGTAATTGTCGCGGCAATTCTGTTGGTGCTCACCGCTGTCGGTCGTCGGGCGCCGACCCTGCCGGCATCGGTCGTCGCCGGGGTCCACGTCGCGATGGGGGTTGCGGCAGCGGTGGTCTTGGTGGCGACGCTGCGCGCACCGCCCGTCGACGCCGGTATCGCCGGTCCCGCTTCGAATCTCGATTGGGCGGGGGATTGCACGGTGGTGATAGTGATCGTCCTGGTCCTCGTGGACGGCCGGTCACGGGTGATCGCGCCGGCGTTGTTGCTCGCGGTGTTCACCGCCGCACCGGCCGGACTGATCGGTGCCCGCACCCCGGGACCGACGTTGTCGGTGTTGTTCACCGACGCCCTGCTGATTCTCGTGGCCGTTCTGGTGCGCCGTGGAATCACCCGCATGGCCGTCGACATCGAGCGCGCCCATCACGGGGAACTTCTCGCCCGCGAGGAACAGACCCGCCGACGGCTGGCGCGACGTGAGCAGACCGAACTCGACGCCGAGATGCTGGCGCCCTCGCGCGCACTGCTGACCGAGATCGCCGCCGACCCGACGCTGGTCACCGATCCGTCGGTGCGCGCAGCGGCGCGGGTGGAGGAGTCGTGCCTACGCACCGCGATCGTGCTCGGCGACCACCTCGACGAGGAGTGGATACGCGTGATCGCCGCCGCGCGTCAGGCCGGCGTACGCCTCGATCTGCACGTGCTCGGTCACCCCACCGACCGTGAGACGCAACGGTCGGCGAAGACGGCGGTGGTCGACGTGGTCGGCCACTGCGCACCGGCCGAACGGGTGACCGTCAGCGTGCGGGACGACGGAATCGACGTGGTGGCCGATTCGCTACCCGAGGGCATCCTCGAACTGAGGTGACACGACCGAGGCGACGCGACGGCCGGACCCGCCTCAAGCGGGCAGCGGATCGCGGATGATCGGGCAGGTCATGCAGTGGCCGCCGCCGCGGCCACGACCGAGTTCGGCACCCACGATGGTGATCACCTCGACCCCTTCCTTGCGCAGCAGCGCATTGGTGTAGGTGTTGCGGTCGTAGGCGAACACCACACCCGGCTCCACCGCGACGAGGTTGTTGCCGCTGTCCCACTGCTGCCGTTCCGACGCGTAGGCGGTGCCGCCGGCCTCCACCACGCGCAGCTTCTGCAGGCCCAATGCCTTCTCCACCACCTTGAGGAAGTGGTCGGTCTCGGCGATCACTTCGACACCGGGTTCGGAGTCGCTGGGCAGCAGGGTGAACGGGCGGACCGCGTCGATGATCGCCGGATACACCGACACCAGATCGCGGTCGGCGAAGGTGAACACGGTGTCGAGGTGCATGGCCGAACGGAGCTTCGGCATGCCGGCCACCACCACCTTCTCGGCCGCCCCGCTGGCGAAGAGGTCGCGGGCCACCTGTGTGATGGCCTGACGCGAGGTGCGCTCGCTCATCCCGATCAGCACCACACCGTTACCCGGGACGAGTACGTCGCCACCCTCGATGGTGGCTGTGCCCCAATCCTTCTCGGGATCTCCCCACCAGACGGTGGAGCCCACGAAGTCGGGATGGAACTCGTAGATCGCCTTCATGAGCAGTGTCTCGTCGTGTCGCGCCGGCCAGAACAGCGGGTTCAGCGTCACCCCGCCGTACACCCAGCAGGTGGTGTCACGGGTGTAGAGGGTGTTGGGCAGGGGCGGCATCAGGTACTCACCACGCCCGGTGGCCTCGTCGACGAGCGAAATGTACCCGGTCGGGCGCACCTCGGCCGGCAGGTCGGTGGTGGACAGACCGCCGATGAGGAACTTGGCGAGGTCGCGCGGGGCGAGTTCGTCGAGGAACTCGCGGGTCGCGCCGACGAGTCCGATGCCGGTCTCATTGGCGATGATCTTGCGGTCGAGCAGCCAGCTGCGGGCCTCGGGATTCTCGATGGTCTCGGTGAGCACGTTGTGCAGTTCCACCACGTCGACGCCGCGATCACGCATCTTGGTGATGAAGTCGAAGTGATCGCGCTTGGCATTCTGCACCCAGAGCACGTCGTCGAAGAGCAGGTCGTCGGCGTTGGTGGGGGTCAGCCGCTCGTGGGCCAGTCCGGGTGCGCACACCAGAACCTTGTGGAGTCGCCCGACCTCGGAGTGAACCCCGTAACTCGCTGATGGTGTTGTCATGTCGTGTCCTTTTGCTCGGGGGTGTGCCAGAGATACCGGGGTGTCGCGCGATCAGTCCGGGTGCGTTTGCGTGATCATCACCGGGGCCGACGAGACCTCCATTCGGAGGTCATCTCTGCCGCGGGTGGGTGCGGGGTCAGTCGTCGAGACGCGAGGCCCGCAGTTCGTGTCCCTTGGACGTCAGGCAGCGGCCGGTGGGCAGGTCCCATTGCCAGCCGTGCAGGTTGCAGGTGAGCTTCTCGCCCTCGATGACGCCGAACTTCGAGAGGTCGGCCTTCAGGTGCGGGCAGCGACGCTGAATCTCCCAGCCGTCCTTGGTGATCGACGAGGAGTCGTCGTGCGCTTCGGCGAACCAGCCGTCGGCGTAGGCGATCCGTTCGTCGGTCAGGCATTTGAAGAACGTGTAGAGGTATTCGTTGTAACCGCCGATGCGCCACGTGGTGAATCGGGTGGACAGGAAGATGGTGTTCACCCAGTCCGGTTCGTCGTCGCGCAGCACCGTCCGCACGAGCTCGGGGGCGATGCGGAAACCGTAGCGATACTTGCCTTCTCCCTCTTTGGGCTCACGCACGATCCGGTTGGGAAAGTCGAGGACCACGGTTTCGTCGCCCATCACCAGGCCCACCGGGTAGCCGATGCCGTCGCAGATCAGGTCGGACTGCACCATGATCGGCTCGAAGAGTTCCTTGAGTTGCGGGAGCAACGGGTCACCGTCGGCGGGTGCCCAGGTGGCCTTCTCCGCGGCGATGACCGGGGCGAACTTCTCCTTCATCCGCTCCAGATAGGCCTGCTTGTTCTCGCCGAACACGTCATGCGGCGGGTAGGGATGACTGACTTCGTCGAGTCTCGACCCGGTGAACTCGGCGACCGAACCCGACACCATCATCAGCCCGCGGTGGTGTTCGCCGTCATCGGTGCCGTGGACGCGCATCTGCTCCAGGAACGTCTCCTGGTCGGGGAAGATGGACGTCACGTCGCTCGGCCGCGCATTCTCGGGGAGATCGAGGCCGGAACCGAGGTCGTTGACCGCGAACAGGTCGTCGTCGAGGAACATCGGCGGGCCGGCCGACGGGATCACCCAGGTGGCGTCGACCTGCTCGATGTACGACCGCGCACGGTCCATGCCACGTTGCCGTTTCTGGGTGGCGAAGTTGGCCTTGGAGCGCCGCGGGATGTCGTAGACCATCGGGTACCAGATGGCCCCCGAGTACTGCAGCATGTGCACGTCGACGTGGCCGAACTGTTCGCCGATCACGTCGAGGTCGATCGGCCGGGCGTCGTTCATGTTGAAGATCGTGGTCTCGCCGTCGGACACCACCAGGCCCGAGTCGCCGATCGGGCCGTCGGCGGGTGCGCGCAGCGCGATGATCATGACGTCGAGCGGGCCCTTGGGACCCTCGACGGTGGTCTTGACCGAATCGGTGGTCTCCACGAACTTGGTGAAGCCGAGCTTCTCGAGTTTCCGCTTGAGGTCGGGCACCGGATAGTCGGGCAGCAGGACGGTGGCGTCCTTGCTGACGTTGTCGCGCAGGTTCTTGGCGTCGAAGTGGTCGAGGTGCAGGTGCGACACGTAGAGGTAGTCGCACTGCCCGAGGGCCTTCCAGTCCAGTTCGGAGTTGTCGGGGAACGGTATCCACGACGCGAAGTAGGCGGGGTTGGTCCACGGATCGCAGAGGATCGATCCCGCCTTGGTCTGCAGGTGGAAACCGGCATGTCCGATGCTCGTGATCTGCAACGTGGGGACCTTTCGTGGGGCGTGCGCGGGCTGGCGCGGGTGGTGCACTCGACTTACCAATCTATCGAGCGCCGCCGGTGGGCGTCATGGGCCTTCGGTACCGGGCGACCGGTCGAGCGTGCCCGCATCCGCGTTGAGCGTGCCCGCATCCGCGTTGAGCGTGCCCGCATCCGCGTTGAGCGTGCCCGCATCCGCGTTGAGCGTGCCCGCAACGGCACTCACCGCCGAATACGCGAATGGCGCAAGTGGACGCGCGGCTAAGCTCGTCAGCTATGGAACCCGTCTACGCCTCCGTGATCACCACCGCCCGACTGTTGTGGCTGGCCGAGGGCTTGAAGTTCGAGATCTCGGGGGTGGAGAACGTCCCGAAGACGGGTCCGGGGGTGATCGCGATCAACCACACCGGGTACCTCGACTTCACCTACGCCGGGATTCCGGCCTTCTTGCAAGGCCATCGCTACGTGCGGTTCATGGCCAAGAAAGAGGTCTTCGACAACAAGATCTCGGGTCCCATCATGCGGGCGCTCAAGCACATCCCGGTGGATCGGGCCGCGGGTGCCGAGAGCTACCGCGCCGCCGTCGAGTATCTCCAACGCGGTGAACTGGTGGGGGTCTACCCGGAGGCGACGATCAGCCGGAGTTTCGAGATCAAGGACTTCAAGTCCGGGGCCGCGCGGATGGCCCTGGAGTCGGGTGCGCCGATCATCCCGACGGTGATCTGGGGGGCTCAGCGGGTATGGACCAAGGGCTATCCCAAGCGGCTGGGCCGACACCACTACAAGATCATGATCGGTGTCGCCGAGCCGATCGAACCGGTCGGTGACCCCGACACCCTCACCGCGCAACTACACAAGGTGATGAGCGAGAAACTACTCGAGTTGCAGGACGCCTACGGCGAACATCCGCAGGGCGAGTTCTGGGTGCCGGCACGGCTCGGTGGGTCGGCGCCCACCCTCGAGGAGGCCAACCAGCTCGACGCCGAGGAGAAGGCTGCGCGTGACGCCGCCCGGCGCGCGGGTTCTGGAGACGAGCAACAGTAGAACCGGAGCCTCGCCGACCGGCCGATAAGCTGTGGACATGAGCACAGCGGCCAGATCGTCGGGTACTCGCCGGCAGCGCGAGCCCGTGTTCCGGACCCTCGAGATCATCGCGCACTCGCTCAGCTGGGCGCAGGGTCTCGACCTGCACATCAGTGGCGTCGAGAATGTCCCGCGCCGCGACGGCGGGGTGCTGCTGATCAATCACACCGGGTACGTCGACTTTCTGCCCGCCGCGATCGGTGTCTACCGCGCCGGTCGCCGCGTGCGTTTCATGATCAAGTCCGAGGTGATGGACGTGGCCATCATGCGGTTTCTGGTGACTCGCACGAAGACGGTGCCGGTGGACCGGTCACGCGGTGAGGACGCCTATCGCGCCGCAGTGGACTCCCTGAAAGCAGGGGAAATTGTGGCGGTCTACCCCGAGGCCACCATCAGCCGCAGCTTCGAGCTCAAGGAGTTCAAGACCGGTGCTGCGCGCATGGCGGCGGAGTCGGGCGTCCCGGTGGTTCCGACGATCGTCTGGGGATCACAACGGCAGTGGACCAAGGGCGGCACGCGGAACATGGGCCGCAGCAAGCTGCCCGTGCACGTGCGGTTCGGTACACCGATCACCGTGCCGGCCGACGCGAATGCCGGCACGGTCACCGCACAACTTCGAGAAACCATGCGCGAGTTGCTGTATGAGGTGCAAGACGATTACGGCCCGCACCCGGCCGGCGAGTTCTGGGTGCCCAACCGCCTCGGCGGTTCGGCACCGACCCCCGCGGAGGCGGCGGTCATCGAGAAGGAAGAAGCCGAGCGCAGGGCCGCCGCCCGCGAGCGTAAGGCCACCGGGGGGAAGGCATCACGATGACCGACGCCAGCGTGGCCGGCGCACCAGCCGTCGCGTTCGACGGCCCGCCGACACTCATCGCCAGCGACGTCGACGGCACGCTCATCGACGACCGCAACATCGTCTCGGGCTACACCCTCGACGTGCTGTCGGCGGCATGCGTATCCGGGGCCGAATTCGTGCTCGCCACCGGCCGTCCGCCACGATGGATCGCCGAGGTCACCGACCAGTTCGTCGACACTGGCGTGAGCGTGCGATTTGCGGTGTGCGCCAACGGTGCCATCGTCTACGACGTCGAACGCGACGAGGTGCTGCACTCGGCCCTGCTCACCCCCGACGAGTTGTGGGGGATGCGCTCGGCGATCGCACGATGCCTGCCGACGGCGGGTATCGCCGCCGAGCGCGTCGGTGTCTCCGCCCACGACGCGGCCACGCCGCCGTTCGTCGCCACCGCCGGTTATCGGCACGCCTGGCTCAACCCCGACCACGTGGAGGTCGGCGACGACGAGGTGTACTCCGAGCCTGCGGTGAAACTCCTTGTGCGCGAACCGGATATGACGAGCAGCGAAATGGCTGCCCGGCTGCGGCCCGAATTGGGTGAGGTTGCCCAGATCACCTACTCCACCGACAACGGACTCGTGGAACTCTCGGTTCCCCACACGCACAAGGCATCCGGGCTCGACACGCTGATCGAGATCGCGGGACTCGGGGCCGAGCGCACCATCGCCTTCGGCGACATGCCCAACGACATCGAGATGCTCTCGTGGGCGCACCACGGAGTGGCGATGGGACACGCGCATTCAGCGGCGCTCGCGGCAGCCGACGAGGTGACCGTCGGCAACAACGAGGACGGTGTGGCCAGGGTGCTGGCCCGCTGGTTCGGCTGAGCTGTCGCGAACAGACAGCACCGACGCCGACCCCGACTGATCGAACTCCACCCGCGGGGGTGCCCTGGAGCTTCGCGCGGACGCCGCCGGTACCGGCCAGGCGTTCGTGATGCGGTTGTTATGTCCTGTGGTTGCTGATTCTGTTGTGACTTCACTATCGTCACATAGGTCTCACTAGTCACAGTAGTAACAGCAGCGCGCGTGGAAGCGAGGACAGCCGTGTCTCGACTGTCGAACCCGTTCATCTCCAGGGTGCGCCCACGACGGCTTCATGACCGCAAGGTCTCCCTGGTGGCACTGGCCGTGGCACCTGCTCTGCTCGTCGGTGGCGTGCTGCTCGGCGGACCCGGCGCCCGCCACAGCGCCGACGGGATCGGACTCACCGCCGATTCGGCGATCGTGTTGATCGGACACGGCCACGGACACGGCCGCGGCATGGGACAGTGGGGCGCCTACGGGTACGCCAAACGTGGCTGGTCGGCCGCCCAGATCCTGCGCCACTTCTACGGCGGCACCACGCTGAGCAAGGCCGACAAACCTGACATCACCGTCAGGCTGAGCCAGCAGGGCGCGGTGAACGTGCTCGCCCCCGCGGGTGCGAACGTCGGCGGCAAGCCGGTCGCGCCAGGGCAGGCGGTGAGCATCTCCGGCAACACCGCCACCATCACCAACGGGTGCGGCGGCGCCGCCGCGGGCAGCGTCCCGGCGTCCTTCGTGGACCCGATCAACCTCGCGCCAGGGCGCCCGCTCAACGAACTGCTCAAATTCTGCGGCTCCAACGCCACCTATCGCGGCTCGCTGGGGCTCGACGGCGGACGCGTGGTGAACAAACTCAACATCGACGACTACGTCAAGGGCGTGATCGCCAAGGAGTCGATGCCCGGCTGGGGCGACTCCGGCGGCATGGAAGCGCTCAAAGCCCAGGCCGTGGTGGCCCGCAGTTACGCGCTTGCCGCGATTGCGGGCGGCAAGAAGATCGACGACACGCAGAACTCGCAGATGTACGGCGGCGTCGCCGGTGAGGACCCCCGCACCAACCGTGCGGCCGACGCCACCGCGGGTCAGATCCTGCGGCAGAACGGCCAGCCCGCCTTCGCCGAGTTCTCCGCCTCCACCGGCGGCTACACCGCGGGCGGCAGGTTCCCGGCGGTGGTCGACGAGGGTGACGTGCTCTCCCCCGACCACAACTGGACCGCCACGGTGAGCGCGGCCAGTATCGGGTCCGCATTCGGGGTGGGGGCGTTGCGCAGCTTCGAGGTGATCGAGGCCAACGGTCTCGGTCCGGAGAACGGCCGCGCGCTCAAGGTGCGGGTGTCCGGTTCCGGCGGCACCGTCGAGGCCACCGGCGAGGAGGCGCGCACCAAGTTGCAGCTGAAGTCCTCGTGGTTCGCGGTGAAGGGTCAGACGAGCAAACCCAAGATCGTCGCGCCGCCCACCGCGCCCGGCGGCGGTGGGCTCGACCTCGGCTGGCTCGATCCGGGTTCACTCGCGGGTCTCGCCGACAACCTGATCCCCGGTTCGTCGCAACTGCTCACCATCGCCACCGACGCGTTCAACGGCAAACTCGGCGACCTCGGTGGCGTCACCGGACCCCTCGGACAGGCGCTGGGGTTGCCCACCCTTTCGCCCGACGGCTCCGGCGTCACCCAGCTTTTCCAGCGGGGCATGATGTTCTTCTCGCAACGCACCGGCGCGCACGTGCTGGTCGGTCGGGGCCTGGCCGACTACCAGCGTCGCGGTGGCATTCCGGTGCTCGGCTACCCGAGGGCCGACGTGCTCCGGTGACCACGATTCCCGCGGAACCTCTCCGGTCGCGCGGACTGTCGACCACCCGCGCGAACCGAGAGCACCCGCGTGAACCCGGGGTCACGGGATGAGTCGGCTATCCGGGCCCGGCGTCGATCACCTTGCGCGCCACGTCGACGAGTTTGGTGTTGGTGTCCTGCGAGAGTCGCGCCAGCAGCGAGAAGGCCGCGTCGGCATCGAGCCGATAACGTTCCATCAGCATGCCCTTCGCCTGGCCGATGATATCGCGGCTGCCCAGCGCGGTGCGTAACTGCTCCTTCTCGCGTACCGCGGAGAAGGCGGTGGCCGCGTGCGCTGCGAACAGTCGTCCGACGGCCCGCCCGTCCTCGTCGAAGGCGTGCGGTTGCGGACTGTGCAGGTTGAGCGCCCCGAAGTCGTTGCCGTCGATGTAGAGGCAGAAGCACACCATCGACAGGATGCCCAGGTCGGCGGCGGCCGGGGCGAACGACGGCCACCGCGTCTCCGTCCGCATGTCCTCTACCCACACGGTGACGTCGTCGACCGCCGACCGCACGCACGGTCCTTCACCCAGTTGCGTCTGGAGCTCGTCGGACTGACCGGCGAGGTCGCCGACCATCACCGGGGTTTCGATGCGCCCGCGGGTGACCAGGGTGACGCTCGCGTACTCGGCCCCGTCGACGGTCTCCACCGCGGCCTTGGTGATGCGACGCAGCACGGTGTCGGTGTCGATGCTCTCGGCCTGTAACTGCCGGACCGTCTGCGCGACCTCCGACAAACTGCTCGACATCGCTTCGGTCACCGGACCTCCTTCACTCCCAAGCCAGGTGCTCACGAGATGATGTACTCCGTTCGCCGGAGCAGATGTGACGTGACATTACGCCCCAGTTCGGGCTGGGATTCGTCGGTTGGCAACCATGCGCGCTTCTGCGTGGCGAACGAGCGGGCGGCGGCATGTTTCACCGCGAGAACGGTCGGGTCGACGTCATGGACGCGAATCCGCGACCACGGCACCGCGGGATCGTCGGGGTGAGCCCAGTGCCACATCCGCACCGGGTACATCCACAGCGGCAGGCCCCGGCGGGCGGCCACCGACGCCGCAGCAGCCCCGGCGGCATCATGATCGGGCTCGCCGTCGTTCTCCCACACCGCGAGCAACCCCGTCGGTATGGTCGGCTTCTCCGCGACCGCGGCGTCGATGAGATCGACGAGCGCGTCGGCGAAATCACTCAGTGATCCGCTCGGGAGCCCGGCCCAACGGGGCGGGTGGAGGCCGAGGAGGGCAGCGGCGGTGTCCATCTCCACGTGACGACGGTCGGCGAGTTGTTCGGGCGAGGAGCCCGGATGAGCCGAACGGCCGTCGGTGAGGCAGATGGTGACCACTTCGACGCCCTGAGTCGCGGCGGAGAACACCACCCCCCCGGCTCCGAGCACCTCGTCGTCGGGGTGAGCAGCGATCACCACCAGCCGCTTGACGTCGAGATTCAGCGGCTGCCAGCCGTGGGGCAGTGCCAACCAGCGCAGCCACCCGGCCTCGGCGTGGGCGGCGTCGCCGGGGTGTACAGCCGCCAGCGGTGGAGCCGACTCGGCCGGAGTCGCGGGTGCCTCGCGCTCGGGCGGGGAAGGAGTTGTCGTCACGCTGCAGCCCTTCGCGATGTGATCGGTTGGATGGCCCGGTTGGCTGCAGGCCGATGAGAAGATGTTACGCCGAATGTGAGATCAAGCTGTGAATCGGTTGAGGATTACACCGCGTCCGGGTTCGGTGATGCCACGCGCCCGTGTGCCCGGAGGTCGAGGGGGCGTGGTCGGTTAGGCTGAACACCCGTGGCCACCAATAACAGCGTCGAGGCGGGCGGCACCTCTCCGGGTGCGGTCGACCTGATCGTCGTCGGTTCCGGCTTCTTCGGACTCACCATCGCCGAACGCGCGGCGACCCAGCTCGGCAAGCGGGTGTTGGTGATCGAACGGCGCCACCACCTCGGTGGCAATGCCTACTCCGAACCCGAGCCCGAGACCGGTATCGAGATCCACAAGTACGGTGCGCATCTGTTCCACACCTCCAACAAGAGGGTCTGGGACTACGTCAACGAATTCACCGATTTCACCTCCTACCAGCATCGCGTCTTCGCGATGTACCAGGGCCAGGCCTACCAGTTCCCGATGGGCCTCGGGTTGGTCAGCCAGTTCTTCGGCCGCTACTACAGCCCCGACGAGGCGCGTGCGCTCATCGCCGAGCAGTCCAGCGAGATCGACACCGCCCAGGCGCGCAACCTGGAGGAAAAGGCGATCAGCCTGATCGGCCGCCCGCTCTACGATGCGTTCGTCAAGCACTACACCGCCAAGCAGTGGCAGACCGACCCGAAGGAGTTGCCGGCGGGCAACATCACCCGACTGCCCGTGCGCTACACCTTCGACAACCGCTACTTCAACGACACCTACGAGGGTCTGCCGGTGGACGGGTACACCGCGTGGCTACAGAACATGGCGGCCGACGAGCGCATCGAGGTACGCCTGAACACCGACTGGTTCGCGGTGCGCGACGAGATCCGGACGACCAGTCCCGACGCTCCGGTGGTCTACACCGGACCGGTGGATCGCTACTTCGACTATTCCGCCGGCCGCCTGGGCTGGCGCACGCTCGACTTCGAGACCGAAGTGCTGCCCACCGGCGACTTCCAGGGCACCCCGGTGATGAACTACAACGACGCCGACGTGCCCTACACGCGCATCCACGAGTTCCGGCACTTCCATCCGGAGCGGGACACCTATCCCACCGACAAGACCGTGATCATGCGGGAGTACAGCCGATTCGCCGAAGACGACGACGAGCCCTACTACCCGATCAACACCCCGGAGGACCGCGCCAAGCTCGCCGCCTACCGGGACCTGGCCCGCGCCGAGACCGGCACCGCGAAGGTGCTGTTCGGCGGCCGGTTGGGCACCTACCAGTATCTGGACATGCACATGGCGATCGCGAGTGCGCTCACCATGTTCGACAACACGCTGGCGCCGCACCTGCGCGACGGGACGCCGCTGGCGGAGGTGGAGTAGATGAGCGTGACCCCGACCGAACAGGCATCGGGCGCAACCGGCGGCGAACCGCAACTGCGTCAGGAGACGGCACCGACGTCGAAGGCCGTCGAACTGCTGCAGCGAGTGATCTTTCCGCGTCCGGGTGAACCGCTGGACGTGCGGTCGCTCTACCTGGTCGAGTCGTGGAGCAACACTCGGCGGGCCCACTCGCCGTCGCGCACCTCCGTGCTGCTCGGCGCCGAATCGGAAGTGAGTTTCGAGAGCTACTTCAACGGTTTCGCGGCGTCGTACTGGCGACGCTGGACCGTGCTCACCTCGGTGGTGCTGCGCATCGAGGTGGTGGGCGCCTGCCGCGTGGATCTCTACCGGTCGAAGTTCAACGGCGCGCGGATCGGTATCGGTGGCGATCTGGTGCCCACCGACGAGAACGGCCACGGCGTCATCGAATTCGAACTCGATCTCGGTCCGTTCGAGGACGGCGGCTGGATCTGGTTCGACGTCACCACCGACACCGACACCGAAATCATCTCCGCGGGCTGGTATGCGCCGGTGGTTTCGACAAGCTCAACCAGCGGGGACGGCTCAACCAGCGGGGACGGCTCGACCAGCGGGGACGGCTCGACCGGCGGGGGCCGCTCGACCAGCGGGGACGGCTCGACCGGCGGGGGCGGCTCGACCAGCGGGGGCGGTGTCACCGTCGGTATCCCGACCTTCAACCGACCCACCGACGCGGTGAACGCGCTCGCCGCGCTGACGTCGGATCCGTTGGTGGATCAGGTGATCGACGCGGTGCTGATGCCCGATCAGGGCACGCGCAAGGTGGTCGACGAGCCCGGATTCGCCGAGGCCGCCGCGGCGCTCGGTGACCGGCTGCACATCTTCGACCAGCCCAACCTCGGCGGTTCGGGCGGCTACGCCCGCATCATGTACGAGGCGCTGCGGCTCACCGACAGTCCCTACATCCTCTACATGGACGACGACATCGCCATCGAGCCGGACTCGATCCTGCGTGCGCTGGCCATGTCGCGATTTGCCAAGTCCCCCATGCTCGTCGGCGGTCAGATGCTCAATCTGCAGGACCGCAGCCACCTGCACAGCATGGGCGAGGTGATCAACCACCACAACTTCATGTGGACCTCGGCACCGTTCGTCGAGTACGACCACAACTTCGCGCGCTACCCGCTGCGCGATCTGGAGAACTCGAAGAACCTGCATCGACGGATCGACGTCGAGGGCAACGGCTGGTGGATGTGCATGATCCCCCGCGAATGCGCGGAGCAGATCGGTCTGCCGATGCCGCTGTTCATCAAGTGGGACGACTGGGAATTCGCTTTGCGCGCAGCCAAAGCCGGGTACCCCACGGCGACAGTCCCGGGTATCGCGATCTGGCACATGGCCTGGAGCGACAAGGACGACGCCATCGACTGGCAGGCCTACTTCCATCTGCGGAACCGGCTGGTGGTCGCGGCGATCCATCACGACGGGCCCATCAAGGGCATTCTGCAGTCGATGGCCAAAGCCACCGCCAAACATCTTCTCTGCCTTGAGTATTCGACGGTTGCGATTCAGAACGAGGCGATTCGCGACTTCTTGGCGGGTCCCGACCACATCCGTGACCTGCTGCCCACCGCGCTGCCCAAGGTGGCGCAGATGCGCAAGCAGTTCCCCGACGCGGTGGTGCTGCCGTCGGCGCAGGTGCTGCCCAAGACCAGTGGTGAGGCCACCCACCTGGGCACCCACGTGCCCACCAACCCAGTGAGCAAGCTGCGGGCGCTGGCGGGCGTGGTGCGCAACAACCTGCGCCCGGCCGACCCTCGTCATCACGAGGTGCCGCAGGCGAACTACCCGCCGATCGAGGCGCGGTGGTTCAGTCTGGGCCGGGTGGACGGTGTCACCGTGACCACCGCCGATGGGCGCGGCGTGGTGTATCGCCAGCGCGACCGCGACAAGATGATCGCGCTGGCCCGAGAATCCGCGGCCCTGATCCGCGAACTCAACGAGAGGTTCCCGGACATGGCGCAGCAGTACCGCGCCAAGCACCGGGAACTGACCAGTAAGGAGAGCTGGGCGGGTGTCTTCGGAATCGAGTGACGGTGTGCCACAGCCGGCGGGGGACTCGTCACCTGCGCCGACAGGCGAGGTCGCGGCACTGATCGCGATCCAGCACGCGCTGACATCGAAGCCCGGCGTGCTGCCCACCGCCCGGGCGCTCTCACACTTCGGCGAGCACTCCCTGGGTTGGCTGGCGATCAGCGCGCTCGGCTGGGGCGTGGCCGCGCGCCGCGGCGACGAGCGCGCGCAGCGACGCTGGGTCGAGGCGGGCGTGGGCGCCTTCGGTTCTCATGCCGCGTCGGTCATCATCAAACGCATCGTCCGTCGCCCACGGCCCCACGACCCCCGCATCAGTGTGGGAGTGTCCACGCCGAGCAAGTTGAGCTTCCCGTCGTCGCACGCCACGTCGACCACCGCCGCGGCCATCCTGATCGGCCGGGCGGCCGGTTTGCCGCCCTACCTGCTCCCCGCTCTGCTGGTGCCGCCTATGCTCACGTCGCGGCTCGTTCTCGGCGTGCACTACCCGAGCGACGTCGCCGCGGGCGCCGCGATCGGCGCACTGAGTGCCGGAGCCGTCATCGCCGGCGACACGTGGATCGAGCGTGCCGCAGCCGGGCCGGCGACGAGGAACCGAGGAGAGGCATGAGCGAGGAGCCGATCGAGCACGGAAAGGTGCTCGGGCCACCCAAGAACTTGGCCGAAGGACTCATCAAGGCACTCCGCCCCCGACAGTGGGTCAAGAACGTCCTGGTGCTCGCAGCGCCGCTGGCCGCGGGCAACATCACCGACGTCAACGTGCTCTGGCACGCCGGGATCGCGTTCATCGCGTTCTGCCTGGCGGCGTCGTGCATCTACCTGATCAACGACGCGATCGACGTCGCGTCCGACCGCAATCACCCCACCAAGCGTTTCCGGCCGATCGCGGCGGGCGTGGTCCCGGTGCCGCTGGCCTACACCCTCGCGGTGGTCCTCGGCGTGGCATCGCTGGCGGTGTCGCTGGTGGCCAACTGGCAGACCGCGGTGGTCATCGCGATCTACCTGGTGGTGCAGCTCGGCTACTGTTTCGGCCTGAAGAACCAGGCGGTGCTCGACATCTGCATCGTCTCGTCGGGATTCCTGTTGCGCGCGATCGCCGGTGGTACCGCCACCGAGATCAAGCTCTCGTCGTGGTTCCTGTTGGTCATGGCCTTCGGCTCGTTGTTCATGGCCGCGGGCAAGCGCTACGCCGAGTTGCAGCTCGCCGAGCGCACCGGCGCCAAGATCCGCAAGGCGCTGCAGTACTACACCACCACCTACCTGCGGTTCGTGTGGACGCTGGCGGCCACGGCCGTGGTGGCCTTCTACGGGCTGTGGGCCTTCGACAAGAACTCCGGGCACGACACCAACGTGTTCTACGCCATTTCCATGGTGCCCTTCACCATTGCCATCCTCCGCTACGCGGTTGTCGTCGACGGCGGGTCGGCGGGGGAGCCGGAAGAGATCGCGTTCTCCGACCGTGTGCTCGAGGTGCTCGCCGTGGCCTGGATCGTGTGCGTGGCGGTCGCGGTCTATGCCGTCTAGAACGCCGCCGCCCGGCGCGCCTGTGGCCGATGCGGAGTCGCCGACCTTGGTCCTCCCGCGCGTGTCCGCCGGCCGACACCGTCTCCAGCACGACCCGGAGCCCGAACCCGACGAGCGTGCCCAGGATCCCGTCGAGCGTGCCCAGAATCCCGACGAGCGTGCCCAGAATTCCGACGAGCGTGCCCAGGATCCCGACGAGCGTGCCCAGGATCCCGTCGAGCGTGCCCAGGATCCCGTCGAGCGTGCCCAGGATCCCGTCGAGCGTGCCCAGGATCCCGACGAGCGTGCCCAGGATCCCGACGAGCGTGCCCAGGATCCCGACGATTCCGACGACGGTGCCGACACCCCACCGCCCAGCCGGCGCGTGACGGCGTGGCGTTCGTGGGGCCCGCGGGAGTGGACCGCTATCGGCAGTTTTTTCGTCGGTGCGATCGCGGTCACCACGTTCTTCGCCATCGGCGCCTGGCAACGCCGCTGGATCGCCGACGACGGACTGATCGTCCTGCGCACATTGCGGAACCTGTTCGCGGGCAACGGCCCCGTGTTCAACATGGGCGAACGCGTGGAGGCCAACACCTCGGTCGCATGGACCTATCTGTTGTGGTTCTGGGCCTGGGTGACCGACGGTCAGCTCGAATACGTGGCCCTGTGGGTGGCGCTGGTGCTCTCCGTGTCGGCGGTGCCGATCGCCATGTACGGCACCGCACGACTGTTGCGCACCCGGCTCGGCGGCCTCGACGGTACGGCGGTGAGCCTGCTGGTTCCGCTGGGTGCGGTGGTCTACATCGCGATTCCGCCCGCACGCGATTTCGCGACCAGCGGACTGGAGAACGGGCTGTGCATCTTCTGGGTGGCGGTGCTGTGGTGTCAGCTGGTGGCCTGGAGTCGACGGCCCCGCGGCGACGCCGCGACTGGCTGGGGGAGCGCGGCCACGCTGTTCCTGGCGTTCTGGGCCGGCCTCGCGCCCCTGGTGCGTCCCGAGCTCACCATCATCGGCGGGATCGCGCTGCTGGTGGTGTTCTTGGCCCCGCTGGGATGGAAGATGCGGATCGCGGTGATCGTGGTGGCGGCCGTCTTGCCGGTGGGCTATCAGATCTTCCGGATGGGCTATTACGCGCTGCTCGTACCCAATCCGGCCGTGGCCAAGGATGCGAGTGGGTCAAAGTGGCATCAGGGTTTCGTCTACCTCGGCAATCTGTTCGGCCCGTACCTGCTGGTACTGCCGGTGATCCTGGCGGTGGTGGCCGGTGTGCTGCTCGTCGTCGGCAACAGGTTGCGAGCCGACACCCGTACCGATCCTGACCCCGAAGCCCCCGACCCTGAGGCCCCCGACCTCGAAGCCCCCAATCCCGAAGCCCCCGACCTCGAGGCCCCCGACCCCGAAGCCCCCGACCCCGCGTCGCCGCCCGCGTCCCGGCGCGGCCTGCGCACCCGTTTGGCGGGCTGGTCGCAGGGCTTGCAGACCCCGACCGGGGTGGTGGTGGCGATTCTGCTCGCCGGACTGATCGTCGGCCTGTACTGGTTGCGTCAGGGCGGCGACTTCATGCACGGCCGCGTGCTGCTCACCCCCTTGTTCACCCTGCTGCTGCCGGTGATGGTGGTACCGGTCACGGTGCCCGGCCGGGCGGCGCTGCGCGCGGTGTTTGCCCGCTCGGCCGATCGCTCGGCGTCTCGCCCAGCGGATACCACCCGCCGTCGGCGCGCCCTGGTGCAGCTCGGCGGCGCCACCGTGATGGCGGCCATCTGCATCACCACCATCGTCTGGGCCGTGGTCAACCACGAGAATGAGCTGCCCAACGCCGGTATCGACATCGGTCGCAGCGGCATCGTCGACGAACGACGGTTCTACGTGACCAACATGGGCATCGAGAACCCGGTGACCGCCGCCGACTACCTCGACTATCCGCGGATGCGGGCCATGGTCGAACGCATCGACGAGTTCCGCACGCAGGGCGGCGTGGTGCTGCCCACGGCGAACTACGACGACTGGACCGTGGTGAAACTGCCCGACAACACTCCCGAGAGCAAGCGCAAGGTCACCGTCTACTTCCTCAACATGGGTATGACCAGCATGAACGCGCCGCTCGACGTCCGTGTCATCGATCAGATGGGACTGGCGTACCCGATCGCGGCACACACCGAACGTCTCGAGGACGGCCGCATCGGGCACGACAAGAACCTGCCCGCGGAGTGGGTGGTGGCCGAGGCGGGCGCCTATCCGCGTCGCCCGGTGCTGCCGCTCTCGCTCGACGAGGACGTCGTCGCGCAGGCCAAGGTGGCGCTCACCTGCCCGGACACGAAGGCGCGGGTGAAGTCCTACGAGGGAGTGTGGTCCTTCGCCCGGTTCAAACAGAATCTGAAGGACTCATTCACGTTCACCGACTATCGGATCATCCAGCGCAATCCCGAGTACGAGCTGCAGCGGTGCGGGCTACCGATCCCACCGCGAATCCATCCTCGATGAGTTTGATCTTTTTTGTCTCGAATCGGTAACGTCGGCACCTGAGGGTCCGATAAGAGGGGGGACCGGGCGACACCCGGAAGGCACCGTGCTGTTCACCAAGACAATTGCTGTGGCGAACATCACAGCAATTGTCGGCGTGGCAGACATGCAATAGGCTCGCCACTCGTCGGCCAGTGCGGCTGATGAGGCGGTTGTGCCGCATGTGACGGCTGCGATTCGGGGTCGACACGGTGTCGTAGACATAACGATCCGGCCGGCGGCGCATTCGTGCGAGTGCGTCGCCGCCGGTACCAGAGGAGAGTTCAGTCGATGGGGACAGGTGCGTTGGAGAACGGGGCGCGGCGCAAGCGCCGGTCGAGGAGCCGGGTGGGGCTGCGTAGCCGCCTCGTAGCGGCGACGCTCGCGATTCTGACCGTCGCGGGTCTGGCTGCGGTCACCGGCGGAGCGGGTGAGGCGCAGGCAACGATCAACGGCACGCGTGTCGGCAAGAACGATTGGACGATCGACGCCTGCGGGATGCCGACGAACGGTGCCTTCGGCAACAAGTCGATGCGTCCCGGCGTGGTCCGTGTGCGGTCGTGGTTCAAGCCGCAGAACCAGCGCACGGTGATCCTGCTCGACGGCATGCGCGCCCAGTACGACTTCAGCGGCTGGGAGATCAACACCAACGTCCAGGAACTGGTGAACCGCGGCGTCAACGTCGTCGAGCCCATCGGCGGACCGGCCAGCTTCTACACCAACTGGAACGCGCCGAGTAACTTCAACGGCCAGCAGCGTCGGTACATGTGGGAATGCGTCATCCAGAACCGCCTGGTGCCTGCCCTGCGTGCCCGCGGGTTCAAGGGCAAGAACGGCAAGTACGCGGTCATGGGTATCTCGTCGGGCGGCAACGCCGCGCTGGTTCTCGCCGCCAAGCGGCCCGATCTGTACTACGCCGCCGGATCGCTCTCGGGCTACGACTTCCTGAGCGCCCCCGGTATGCACACGATGTTGCGACTGGCCATGCTCGACGTCGATCCCAGGCCGTGGAACGTCGACGCCATGTGGGGTCCTCCGTGGGACCCGCGGTGGGATGACAACGACCCGTTCCTGCTCATCAACCGGATGCATCACCTGAAGGTGTTCACCGGATCGGGTAACGGACTGTTCGGCCGGTACAACGCGCTACCCAACGTGTTCGACGACCTGGTCAAGGGTTCGACGCTGGAAATGCTGGCCCTCTCGCAGCGTTTGGCCTTCCAGTTCGCGGCCTCCATCCAGGGCATCAACCTGATGACCTACGACGCCAACGGCACCCACGCGTGGGGCTACTGGCAGGACATGGTGTGGAACGCCTACGCACGAGGCTTCTTCCGCTAGATCCCACTCGCAGTACCTCGACGGCCCCGCCCGGATTTCACGTCCGGACGGGGCCGTCGCCGTTTCCCTTCCCTCCGTTGACGCCTCTCCGGTAAGCATCAATCACCCCACAAGTCACATAAATCTCATCAATCACAGCGTGGCGTCGCGATAACCCCCTCGTGGCCGTGTAAGAAACACCTGAGGCGTAATGAGGTTGCTGAGGCGTGTGTGACTGTTGGGGAAGCAGTCGACGGCCCGCTCCTCGAAGGCGACGCCACCGACAGGTGCTGAAGGAGCTGGAGAAGGATGCGGCGAGTGGTTGAGGGTGAACGGGTCGACCGTGGCGCGGGGCGCGGGTCGACACCTGTGAGACGTGTCGCGCGCATGGTGGCGACCGTGGCCACCACGGTGGCCGTGGTGTCGGGTGTGATGGTCGCGGGTGTGGCGTCTGCAGACCCGCCCGCAGCACCGCCCGCCGCCCCCGGTGCGCCGGCAAATCCGCCCGCGCCCGCGCCCGCCCCCAGCCCGGCGGCCGCACCCACCGAGCCGGCGCGGGTCACCAAGACGTACTGGTACACCGACCGCCGCGTCGCGCTGTGGGTGCATTCCCCGGCCATGAACACCGACATCCAGGTGCAGTTGCTGCTCGCGCGCGATTGGTGGGCCCGGCCTGACGCGAAGTTTCCGCAACTGACCATGCTCGACGGTCTGCGTGCACAGGACGATCAGAGCGGATGGGTGCTCAACACCAACATCGTCGACTTCTACAAGGACAAGAACGTCAACGTCATCCTGCCGATCGGTGGCGAGTCGAGCTTCTACACCGACTGGAAAGAACCCGACAAGGGCAAGAACTACAAGTGGGAGACGTTCCTGATCCACGAACTGCCGCCCATCATCGAGGGCCAGTGGCGTTCGACGGACGTCCGGGGTATCGAGGGGCTGTCCATGGGCGGCTCGGCCGCCATGATGCTCGCCGCCCGCAATCCCGGGTTCTACAAGTTCGCGGCGTCGTTCTCGGGCATCTTGCAGATGTCGTCGACCGGCATGCCGCAGGCCATCCAGTTCGCCGTGCGTGATGGTGGCGGGTACGACTCGATGAAGATGTTCGGCCCGCCCAGCGACCCGGCATGGAAGGAACACGATCCCTACCTGCTCGCCGACAAGCTACAGGGCACCAGTCTGTACATCTCGTCGGGCAACGGCATGGTGGGCCCGCACGACAAGCCGTCGGACATCCCGCTGCTGGCCACCAACTATTCGGGGGTGGGACTCGAACTGCTCAGTCGCGTCACCTCACAGCAATTCGCGATCAAACTCAACGAACTCGGCATCCCCGGGCAGGCCGTCTACCGGCCGTCGGGCACCCACACGTGGCCCTACTGGGAGTTCGAGATGGCCCAGGCCTGGCCGCAGGCGGCCGCCGCTCTCGGCCTCGCCGGCGACAAGGTGGCCTGCACGGTGTCGGGACCGTTCAAGAAGGTGGCCGACGCCAACCGGCTCGGCGGGTGCCTCACCCCGGAGTACGCCGTGCCCGGTGGGCGCGCGCAGGACTTCTACAAGGGCCGGATCATCACCGGGCCGAAGGGGCCGAAGGAGGTCACCGGCGCGATCGGTGGCGCCTATGTCTCGGTCGGAGGCCCGGGGGGACGGCTGGGACTGCCGCTGAGCGACGAACTGCCCACCCGCGACGGCAAGGGTCGGTTCAACCTCTTCCAGCGCGGCAAGATCTCCTGGACCCCCACCGGTGGCGCCCAGATCACCAAGTGACGCCGTCATGTTCGGTGTGCGGTGTGGCAGCCCTGAGATCTCTCTGTGGAATCCGGAGGTTTTCGCAGGTGGCGGGTGTGCGCTGGTCGGCGGACCACCCCCGCCGGGGTAGCCTTGCGCTCGGTGGGTCAGCCCATTGGCGGAGTGTGACGAGGAAGTGATGATGAGCAAGTTCTTTCGGGTCGGTGTGATGGTGGCGGGCGTGGCAATGCTCGTCGGGGCGGTCAGCGCGTGCTCCGACGATTCGACGGCGAGTGCCCCGATCACCAGCGATCCGATCACGACGACATCGATGTACTCGTCGCCGGCCGCGTCGTCGGCGACCTCTGCGGCGCCCGGCAGTACGACCCAGAAGGTCACCACTCCGGTGTCGGGGGCCACCAAGCTCCCCGCGACGGCTCCGACCACGGGCACCACCGTGCCGCCGAGCTTTCCCGGACCCAACGGTGAGCCGGTCAGCGCGAAGGGCCAGAAGTACCTCGCGGCACTCAAGGCGCAGAACGTCACGTTCATGGGCGACACCGACAACACCGTCGCGCTCAATGCCGCCGACTACGTCTGCGCGCAGCAGGCGAAAGGTGCCGATCCCACCACCGTGAAGGCGTTCGTCACCGCGCTGGTCGGTCCGGGGACCCAGAACGTGAACGAAGCGGGCGCCAAGGCCGACAAGGTGATCAAGGCCGCCCATGAGAACTACTGCTGAGCGTGAATGCCAAGCGAGGAGCCACTCGAAAGCGTAAGCGCCGAGGGCTCACCAGGTTCGCGCTGCTGATCGCAGCGCTCGCGGTCGTCGCGATCATTCTGGTGGTGATCCTCGTGATCACCCTTCTCACACCGGGACCACCGCGGATTCCGGGCGGCAGGGGGCCGTCGACGAGCGCCCCGCCCTCGCGGCCGGAAGCACAGTCGGCCGATTGTCCCGACGTGCTGACCCTGGTGGTCCCCGGCACGTGGGAGTCGGCTGCCGACGACGATCCGCTCAACCCGACGGCGAACAAGGCGTCGCTGATGCGTCGGGTCTCCACGGCGTTGCAGGACGAGTTCCCGAATTCGCGGACCGAGGTCTACACCGTGCCCTACGTGGCGCAATTCCGGAATCCGACCGTGCTCGGCGACCGCCAGGCCGACTACAACGTCTCGCGCGCACAGGGGTATCAGCGCGCCGCGGCGAAGGTGACCGAGACCAACAAGAAGTGTCCGCTCACCCGCTACGTGATCATGGGCTTCTCGCAGGGCGCCGTGATCGCCGGGGATCTCGCGAGCAACATCGGCAACGGGCGGGGTGTGCTCGACCCCGCCGACCATGACCTCGTGCTCGGCGTCGGCCTGATCGCCGACGGGAGGCGCGAGCGCGGCCAGCAGAACGACATCGGACCCAATCCCCCTGGGGTGGGCGCCGAGATCGCCCTCGGGGGGATGGGCTCACTGGTACCCGGCATCACCATGACCGGACCCCGCGACGGCGGGTTCGGCGACCTGCGCGATCGAGTCAATTCCATCTGTGCGCCAGGCGATCTCATCTGTGATTCACCGACCGTCGCCAATCCGATCGGGGCGGTGGGGCAACTCGCCGGCGCGATCAACAATCCGGTGCACGCGATGTATGCGACGCCGCGGTACTGGTCGCTCGACGGCGCCACCGCCACCCAGTGGATGTACGGCTGGGCGAGTTCGGTGATCGACAAGGCGCCCAAACCCGCGCACAACTGACTCGCGCACGCAAGCGGTTTGGGGCGGCCTCCGGTGCTGCACTAACCTGAGGTCCGGTCCGGGGTTAGCCGATACGAGGAGTGCACCGATGACGCAGGCCGAAGCCCCCGACGGGCTCCGCAAGTTCCGCTTCGGCGCCGGCGGTGAGGGCAACAAGGACGAGGGCGGTGCCCGCAAGTTCGTGAAGCTCGCGCAGACGGCGGAGGAATACGGTTACGACACCTTCGCGGTGCCCGATCACCTCGGCAACCAGGTGGGACCGCTGGCCGCGCTCGGGGCGCTCAGTCAGGCCACCGACCGCATCCGATTGGGAACATCGGTGCTGGCCAACGGCTTCCGGCACCCGGCGATCCTCGCCAAGGAGGCCACCACCATCGACGTGCTGAGCAAGGGGCGACTCGAACTCGGCATCGGTGCGGGCTGGATGAAGGAGGAGTTCGACAAGGCGGGCATCGCATTCGAGAGTCCCGGGGTGCGGATTCGCCGCCTCGACGAGTCGCTGACGATCCTCGACAAGCTGATGCGGGGCGAGACCGTCGACTTCGACGGCGAGTTCTATCAGATCAAGGGCCTCGAAGGCAGCCCTCGACCCCGCCAGGGCCCGCGACCGCCGATCGCGGTGGGCGGTGGCGGCCCCAAGATGCTGGCGCTGGCCGCCAAGCATGCCGACATCATCTCGATCGCACCGGGAACCACCCCCGAGGGCAAGATGAAGCTGTCGGACATGACCATCGAGGCCACCGCCGCGCGCGTCGACCGCATCCGCCAGGCCGCCGGCGACCGCTTCGCCGACATCGAACTCAACTGGACCATCGCGGTCATCGTGATCACCGACGACCGCGAAGCCACCGCGGAGATGGCACTCAAGGCGCTCGCGCAGGGCTATCCGCCGAACATCGAGCGCGACACCGACTTCACGGTCGAGGATGTAATGACTTCGCCGTACCTGGCGATGGGAACATTCGAGGAGATCGCCGATCAGATCCGCGAGGTGCGACGCCGCACGGGCATGTCCTACGTCGGGGTGTTCCCGACGCAGATGGACGCGTTCGCCCCGGTGCTCGCGCTACTGAAAGGGGAGTAAGGTTACCGGTCGGTAGGTGACTGAACCGCCAGGTGAGGAGCTGTGAATTCACCGACCGAAAGCTGCGGGTCGAGGACCGGTTTGCAGCCCGGTGAAGGCAGAATTCACCAGTAGTCACGAATTCGTAGGGTTCGGTGTCCGTGCGCTACCGTGTCACGCGGTGGACATGCGTGCACGCCACGCGAACTCAGTGGTGCCTGTGGGGGAGCACCACACAACCGCCGACCCGGCGTCCGACGCCGGGTGCCCCGAGGGGTCCACAGGAGTATTTGAATGCTGAACACTGAATTTGAGCAGTTCCTCGATGAGACGGGAAACCTGCACTTCACCGAGGACGCCACGCTGGTCGACTACGTCGAGCGCAACGTGCGCGACGAGGCGGACACCCTCGCGTACCGCTTCATCGACTACAGCCGCGAGCGCGATGGCGAGGCCCAGGACCTCACGTGGGCGCAATTCGGCAAACGGCTGCGGGCGGTGGCGGCGCGGCTGCAGCAGGTGACCAAGCCCGGCGACCGGGTGGCCATCCTCGCGCCGCAGTCCCTGGAATACGTGATCGGCTTCTTCTCCGCGCTCTACGCCAGCAACATCGCGGTACCGCTGTTCAGCCCCGACGAGCCCGGTCACCACGACCGGCTCACCGCGGTGCTCGCCGACTGCAAACCCGCAGCGATCCTGACCTCCACCAAATCCGCCGAGGCGGTCCGCGACTTCTTCGCCGGCGTTCCCGCCAAGGAACGGCCGCGCGTGATCGCGGTCGACGCCGTGCCCGATTCGGTCGGTTCGAGCTGGGTGGCACCGGTTGCGGGCAAGGACCACAACCGCGACACCGTCGCCTATCTCCAGTACACGTCGGGCTCCACCCGCGTGCCCGCCGGTGTCGAGATCACCTATGAGGCCGTGGCGGCCAACTGCCTGCAGATCTACGACTGCATCGAGATCGACCGCAACGCGCGCGGCGTCACCTGGCTCCCGATGTTCCACGACATGGGTCTGCTCACCGTGATCCTGCCCGCGCTCGGTGGCCGCTACATCACGATCATGAGCCCGCAGGCGTTCGTGCGGCGCCCCGGCCGGTGGATCAAGGAACTCGCGGCGGCCTCCGACGGCGCCGAAACCTATGCCGCGGCGCCGAACTTCGCGTTCGAGCATGCCGCGGTGCGCGGCCTGCCCAAGGAGGGCGAGCATCTCGACCTCTCCAACGTGATCGGTCTGATCAACGGGTCCGAGCCGGTCACGGTCAGTTCGATGAAGAAGTTCAACGACGCGTTCGGGCCCTACGGTCTGCCGAAGACCGCCATCAAACCGTGTTACGGCATGGCCGAGGCGACGCTGTTCGTGTCGGCGACGCAGCGCAACAACGAGGCCAAGATAATCTACGTCGACCGAGATGCCCTCAACGCCGGTCACATGAAGGTGGTCGATCAGCACGCATCGAACGCTGTCGCGCAGGTCTCGTGCGGTCAGGTCGCACTGAGCCAGTGGGCCGCGATCGTCGAACCCGAGACCGCCACCGAGAAGCCCGACGGCGAGGTCGGCGAGATCTGGCTGCACGGCCTCAACATCGGCGCCGGCTACTGGAACAAGCCGGAGGAAACCGAGAGCACCTTCCACAACACGATCCCCCATCCCCTCTCGCAGGGCAGCCACACCGAGGGCACGCCCGCGGATGCGCAGTGGATGCGGACCGGCGACTACGGTGTGTGGCTCGACGGCGAGCTCTACATCACCGGTCGCGTGAAGGACCTGGTGATCGTCGACGGCCGCAATCATTACCCGCAGGACCTCGAGTTCAGCGCGCAGGAGGCCAGCACGGCTTTGCGTCCGGGCTTTGTCGCCGCGTTCGCGGTGCCGGCCAATCAGCTGCCCGAGGTGGTGTTCCAGAACGCGGCCAGCGGCCTCAAGTTCGACGCCGACGACGCCTCCGAGCAGCTCGTCATCGTCGCCGAGCGCGGCCCGGGCAAGAAGAACGACCCGCAGGAGATCGCCGACACGGTGCGCGCTGCCGTCGCGCAGCGTCACGGTGTGATGGCCCGCGACGTGTTGCTGGTGCCGGCCGGATCGATTCCACGTACCAGCAGCGGCAAGATCGCCCGACGTGCCACCAAGACCGCCTACATCGACGGCAGTCTGCGTGGCGGATACAAGCAAGAGGCCTTCCCGGACCACGCGTGAGTGCGTCGGTAGCGCCGCCCGATACATTGGTTAGTGATGTCTGAACTGAATAACGACCAGCCTGTTACCGAGTCGACCGACGGCGAGACCGCCGGTGGCCTGACCGTCGGCGAACTGCGTGAGTGGCTGCGGGAATGGGTCTCGACCGCCACCGGCATCTCCGTCGATCAGGTTTCCGACGACCGGCCGATGGAGGAGTTCGGGCTGTCCTCGCGCGACGCCGTCGCCCTGGCCGCCGACGTGGAGGACAAGACGGGCGTGGTGCTCACCGCCACCGCCGCCTACAACCATCCGACCATCGCGTCGCTGGCCAAACGCATCATCGAGGGCGATCCCGACGAAGGTCTCGACCTCGACGCCGAGACGTTCTGGATTCGCGAACGCAGCAACGACGACGACATCGCGATCGTCGGTCTGTCCACACGCTTTCCGAAGGCCGGGCACACCCCCGAGTCGACGTGGGAGGCGTTGATCGAGGGCCGCGACGGCATCTCCGATCTCCCGGCCGACCGGTGGACGGAGTTCACCTCGGATTCACGCCTGGCGAAGGTGATCGAGGAGGCCAACGTCCACGGCGGCTACCTCGACGACGTGAAATCGTTCGACGCCGACTTCTTCCAGATGAGTCCGCGTGAGGTCGAGATGGTCGATCCGCAGCAGCGGCTCGCGCTCGAACTGGCGTGGGAGGCGCTGGAGGATGCGCACATCCCGGCCAGCGACCTCAAGGGCGCCCCGGTGGGTGTCTTCGTCGGCACCTCCACCAACGACTATCAGTTGCTGGCCGCGATGGGCCTCGACGAGGGCGCCAGCGACACCGCCGCGTACGCGCTGACCGGCACCTCCACGTCGATCGTGGCCAACCGTGTCTCCTACTTCTTCGATTTCCGCGGACCGTCGGTGGCGCTCGACACGGCCTGCTCGTCGTCGCTGGTGGCGGTGCATCAGGCGGTGCGCAGCCTGCGGTCGGGCGAATCCGACGTGGCGCTGGCCGGCGGGGTGAACATGCTGATCACCCCGGCGGCGACGCTCGGTTTCGACAGCATCGGCGCGCAGGCGCCCGACGGCCACATCAAGGCGTTCTCCGCCGACGCCGACGGCATGATCCGTGCCGAGGGTGGCGGCCTGTTCGTGCTCAAGCGGATGGCCGACGCGCGCCGCGACGGCGATGCGGTGCTCGCGGTGATCGCCGGGTCGGCGGTCAACTCCGACGGCCGCTCGAACGGTTTGCCCGCGCCCAACCCCGAAGCCCAGGTGGATGTGCTGCGGGCGGCCTACACCGACGCCGCGATCGATCCGCGCAGTGTCGACTACATCGAGGCGCACGGCACCGGCACCATCCTGGGTGATCCGATCGAGGCCGACGCGCTCGGACGTGTGGTGGGCAAGGGTCGCGCCGCCGATGCGCCCGCTCTGCTCGGGTCGGTCAAGACGAACTTCGGGCACATGGAGTCCGCGGCCGGTGCCGGTGCGCTGGCCAAGGTGGTGCTCGCCCTGCGCCACGACAAGCTGCCCGCGTCGCTGAACTATGCCGGGCCCAACCCGTACATCCAGTTCGACACCGGTCACCTGCGGGTGATCGACGAGGCCGGCGACTGGCCGCGCTACTCCGGTCACGCGGTCGCCGGTGTCTCCGGGTTCGGTTTCGGCGGCACCAACGCCCACGTTGTGGTGCGTGAGGTGCTCCCCACCGACCTCGCACCCGCTCCGCCGGCTGAGCCCCAATCGCTGGGTGAGTCCCACTCGCTGGGTGAGTCCCACTCGCTGGGTGAGTCCCAACCGCTGGGCGAGTCCCAATCGCTGGGTGAGTCCCAATCGCTGGGCGAGTCCCAATCGCTGGTTGAGCCTGTCGAAACCACCGACGACGACGAGGACTTTCTCACCGACGCCGAGCGGGCGGTGCTCGCCGCGCAGGCGACGAAGGCCCCCGAGCCCGCCGAGGTCCCCGCGGTCGATCCGGCCGACGGCTTCGCCCCGTGCGCGGTCGACGGTGCGGCGGCGCCGCTGGTGATCTCCGGGTTCCTCCCGTCGCGGCGCCGCAAGGCTGCCGCGGATCTGCTGGAGTGGCTGGAATCCGATGCGGGACAGCAGACTCCGCTCGCCGACATCGGCCGGGCGTTGGCTCACCGCAACCATGGGCGTTCGCGTGCCGTCGTGATGGCCCGTACGCATGAGGACGCGGTCAAGGGGGTGCGCGCCGTCGCCGAGGGCAAGGCCAATCCGCTTGTCTACTCGGCCGATTCGCCCGACACGGCGTCGGCGGTGTGGTTGCTCTCCGGTTTCGGATCGCAGCACCGCAAGATGGCCAAGCAGCTCTACCTGGAGAATCCGGTCTTCAAGAAGTACGTCGACCGGGTGGACGAGTTCGTGCAGAACGAGTTGGGCTACTCCATCGCGGAGATGTTCCTCGACGACGCGCAGACCTACGGCATCGAGACCGCTCAGGTGGGCATCTACACCATCCAGGTGGCACTGGCCGACACGTTGCGGCACTTCGGCGCGCAACCCGGTGTGCTGGTACCGCATTCGATGGGCGAGGCGTCGGCCGCCTACATCAGCGGCGGTCTGTCGCTGGAGGACGCCACCCGGGTGATCTGTCAGCGTTCGCGTCTGATGGGCGAGGGCGAGGCCACCCTCACCGGTGACGACATCCGGCTGATGGCGCTCGTCGAGTACAGCGCCGACGACATCACCGGCGTCCTGGCCGATTATCCCGATCTCGAGATCTGTGTGTACGCGGCGCCCACCCACACCGTCATCGGCGGCCCCGAGGACCAGGTGGATGCGATCGTGGCGCGCGCCGAGGCCGAGGGCAAACTGGGTCGCAAACTGCAGACCAAGGGCGCCAGCCACACCTCTCAGATGGACCCGCTGCTCGGCGAGCTCTCCTACGAGCTCACCGGCATCACACCGCAGCGACCCACCGTCGGCTTCTACAGCTCGGTGGACCGGGAGACGTACTACCGTCCCGGGCACGAGCCGGTGCACACCATCGACTACTTCCTCAAGGGTCTGCGGCACAGTGTCTGGTTCAGTCAGGCCATCGCCAAGGCCGTGGAGAACGGTCACCGCACCTTCCTGGAACTCTCGCCCAACCCGGCCGTGCTGATCTCGGTTGCCGCCGTGACCTTTTCGGCCGGACTGCACGACGCCGAACTGATCGAGACGCTGCGGCGCAAGGAAGACGAGAGCTACGGCGTGGTCAATGCGCTGATGAAGCTCTACGTTCACGGCCAGCCGGTCGATGTCGGATCGTTGTACGGCACCGGGAATTTCGCTGACATCCCACGAACACGGTTCGAACGCAAGGAATTCTGGCTCAAGGCCACCATCGCCGGCGGCGGTTCTTCTGGCCGCGTCCCCGGCTCCCACGTGGCGCTGCCCGACGGCCGTCACGCGTGGGAGGTCGACGCCGCGGCGGTGAACGACCCGCGCGAACTCGTGCGTGCCGCCGCCGCTCAGGTGCTGCGCGATGTGACGGTGGGGGCCGCGATCGCCCACGGGGAGATCCCGGCGTCCGGCACCCTCACCACCACGCTGAGCCCGCATCCCGGTGGCGCATCGGTCACCATCCACGCCAGAAGTTCGGACGCGTTGGCGGACAAGAACTTCCGCCTCCTGTTCGAGGCGGCCGTCGCCGGCGCGATCGACGACGCCGCACTCGCACCCGCACCGGCGGGCGAGCCCGCGCAGTCGGAGGCCGAGGTGTTCGCCGACAACCGGGTGGTCACCGACGACGATGTGGTCGACGACATCGGCAACAAGTGGAACCCGGAATCGGATGAGTCCGTGGGTGATCGGCTCGCGGTGATCGTCGGCGAGTCGATGGGCTACGACCCTGAGGACCTGCCGCGGGAGATCCCGCTGATCGAGCTGGGGCTTGATTCGTTGATGGCGGTCCGCATCAAGAACCGCGTGGAGTACGAGTTCGACATCCCGCAATTGCAACTGCAGGCGATGCGTCAGGCGAATCTGGCCGACGTGGAGAAGTTCGTGACGTTCGCGGTGACGCATCGTGATCAGCTCGACGATCTCTCCCAGAACGCCGCGGGCGGAGGGGAACTCGACACCGCCGCGCTCAACGCCTACATCGACGAGCAGAACGCGAAAGCCTCGGAGCCCGCCGCGCCGGCCGAGCCCGCCCCCGCGCCGGCCGAGCCCGCCCCCGCGCCGGCCGAGCCGTCGTCCTCGCTGGTTGAGCCGTCGTCCTCGCTGGTTGAGCCTGTCGAAACCGACCTCTCCGATCAGAAGGCCGTCGCAGAGGCCGCGGGCTCGGACGTGCCGCCGCGCGACGCCGCAGAACGTCTCACCTTCGGCGTGTACGCGGTGGTCACCGGGCGCTCGGCGGGGGGCATCTTCACCAAGCTGCCCGTGCTGGACGAGGATACGGCGCAGAAGCTCACCGACAAGCTCAACGAGCGCACCGGCGGCGACATCGACATGGAGGACATCCTCGACTCGGAGACCATCGAGGAGATGGCCGACTACGTGCGGCAGTACCTCGACGCCTCCGCCGACACCGACGGTTTCATCCGCTACCTGCGCCTGGCGAAGGGGGACGGGGATGAACCGGCGAAGAAGACCTACGACCCGTCCGCGGGAGATCCCGTGCCGGTGTTGCTCTTCCATCCCGCCGGTGGCAATACCTCGGCATACGAGGCGCTGCTCAAGCGGCTGCCCGCCGATCAGCCGGTGATCGGATTCGACCGTGTGGAGGGCTCCATCGAGGAGCGGGTCCGGCAATACCTGCCGCGACTGCGCGAGGTGCAACCGCACGGCCCCTACGTGCTGGTCGGCTGGTCGCTGGGCGGTGGCCTGGCCTACGGCTGTGCGCAGGTGCTCCGCGAAGAGGGTGAGGATGTGGCGTTCGTCGGCCTGATCGATGCCGTGATGCCCGCCGAACGTGTGGCGGAGACCCCGGACACGAAACGTGAACGGCTGGAACGCTGGAAGAACTTCGCGATCCGCAACTACGATCTCGATCCCGACGCGCCGATCCCGATGGACCGGCTGGTGGAGGCCGACGACGAAGGCCAGTTCCAGATCATCATGGAGATGGTGTCGATGTCCGGCACCAAGATCCCCGGCGGCATCATCGAACACCAGCGGACGTCGTTCATCGACAACCGCGCACTGACCAACATCGATCCCACGCATTACGACGGCACGGTGGTGCTCTACCGCGCCGACCGGATGCATGACGGCGCAATCGAATTGGAGCCCCAGTGGGCCAATGTCACCGAGGACGGCGGATGGGCGCCCCTGGCCCCCGACCTCGAGATCGTGCACGTCGGCGGTGATCACCTGTCGATCGTCGACGAACCGTTCGTGGCGAAGATCGGTGCCGACCTCACCGCCCGGCTCAGTCGGCTGGGTGTGACGGCCGCACATCGGTAGGGGCCCAACCGGTAAGCCAATCGGACAGGACACCGCGAACCAGCAGAAGTGAGGAACACGTGAGCGACACCACCACCGCGGGCAAGTTGGCCGATCTGCGCCAGAAGCTGGAACTCGCCCGGGAGCCGGGCGGTGAGAAGGCGATCGAGAAACGCGCGGCCAAGGGAATCTGTTCGCCGCGTGAACGTCTCGACATGCTGTTCGATCCGGGCACGTTCGTCGAGATCGGTGCGCTGGCCAAGATGCCGGGCGCCGCGCACACCGGATACGGCGACGGCGTGGTCACCGGTCACGGTCTGGTGCACGGACGGCCGGTGGCGGCGTTCTCGCACGATCAGACGGTGTTCGGCGGCACCGTCGGAGAGATGTTCGGCCGCAAGGTGTCCGCGCTGATGGAGTGGGCCGGCAAGATCGGCTGTCCGATGGTGGGCATCAACGATTCGGCGGGCGCACGCATCCAGGACGCGGTGACGTCGCTGGCCTGGTACGCCGAGATGGGGCGCCGCAACGAGCTACTGTCGGGACTGTCCCCGCAGGTGTCGGTGATCCTCGGCAAATGCGCGGGCGGCGCGGTGTACACCCCCGCCAACACCGACATCCTGGTGGCGGTGGAGGACAAGTCGTACATGTTCGTCACCGGACCCGATGTGCTCAAACAGGTCAACGGAGAAGACATTTCGGCCGAAGATCTGGGCAGTGCGCACAATCAGGCGCGCTGGGGCAACATTCATCACGTCGCACCCGACGAGAAGGCCGCGTTCGAGTGGGTGCGGGAGTATCTGCAGTACATGCCATCGAGCACGTGGGAGAAGCCCCCGGTGATCAATCCGGGCCTCGAACCGGAGATCACCGAGAGCGATCTGTCGCTCAACGACTTCATGCCGGACAACGACAACGCCGGCTACGACATGCACGACGTCATGATCAAGCTGTTCGACGACGGCGCCTTCCACGAGGTGGGCGAACTGTTCGCGCCCAACATCCTCACCGGCTACGCCCGGGTCGACGGACACGCGGTGGGTGTGGTGGCCAATCAGCCCAGTGTGATGTCGGGGGTGCTCGACACGGATTCCTCGGAGAAGGCAACACGTTTCGTCCGCATCTGCAACGCGTTCAACATTCCCCTGGTGTTCCTGGTGGACACCCCCGGCATCCTGCCCGGCCTGGCCGAGGAGCAGAAGGGCACCATCCGGCGGTCGGGCAAATTCCTGTTCGCCTACGTGGAGGCCGACGTGCCCAAGGTGACCGTGGTGTTGCGCAAGGCGTACGGCGGTGCGTACGCGGTGATGGGATGCAAGCAGCTCGGCGCCGACATCAACTTCGCCTGGCCCACCGCGAAGATCGCGGTGATGGGTGCGGAGTCGGCAGCCGCGGTGCTCACTCGCCGGCAGACGCAAGGCATGTCGGCGGCCGAGGCCGACAAGGTGCGCCGCGACTTCATCGACTTCTACAACGCCATGATGGCCACGCCCTACCTGGCCGCCGAGCGCGGCTACATCGACGCCGTCATCGAGCCCGCCGAAACCCGGCTTGAGTTGCGAAAGGCGTTGGCACAGTTGCGCGACAAGCAGATGATGCGCACTCCGCGCAAGGCGCTGCTGATGCCCATCTGATCACGGGTCAGACGAACCGCGACAGTATCGAGTGCACACACTGGGTCACGACGGTGCGGTCGTAGGACTGCACGAAGTCGAAGCGCCGGTCGAGTTCGGGTGCGTCGTCATGGCGGTCGCGGGCGGAGAGAACCGCGGCGAAGTGGGGTCCGAGCACGGCGACGGTCCACTCGTCGACGAGGTCGTCGCGGGGATCGAGTGGGGCGCGATGGACATTGCCGTCCCGGATGGCGGTGACCCCCACGCCGTACACCCCCACGAGACCGATCGTCTCCGACATTGCCTGCCAGCGGCGGGCGGTCGAGGAACTGAAGTTGCGCTCGAACTGAAAGGTGCCGAGCACAACCGCAGCGTGGGTGGCGTGCGCCTGCCGTTCGATCTCCTTGCTCATCGCCACTAGCAGTCGTTTGGTGGCCGGACGCGCGGCGATCGCGGCTTCGACGATCGCGAACGGCGTGGCCTGCTGCGGCGGCGGTGTGGTGCGGACCGGCAACTCGGGTACCGCGGCGGTCGGGTAGCGATCGAGTTCGGTGGGATCGGTCACCGGCGGATATAGCCCACCCATCCCCACCGCGGCGCCCAGGGTCTGTGCCGGCACCAGATGCTGCTCGACATCCACCCCCGTCGCGACGACGAGCGCATCGCAGCGTTCGGTGTGCGCCCACACGGCGTGCGCGAGGCGCGCTGCGTCGGGTCCGATCGGGCGGCGCAGGAGGTCGGGGCCGAGGAGCACCACGTCGGGTTCCAGCAGGACCAGCGCGGTCAGTGACGCGGTGGTGGCCGTCACCGGGTTCAGGCAGATGGTGGTGCCCTGTTCCCGGGCAGCGTCGACCACGCGGAGCACCTCGCGCGGCTGATCGGCGAGTGCCTGGGGCGTGATCGTCATGACCTGGTGGGGGGCGCGGGCCGTCGTGATCTCCAGCGGTGCCCAGCCGCTGCGGTAGAGCCCGATGTCGAGGCCGACGAACAGCGGAACCCGCGCGGCGAGCCCGCGCACCGGATCGGAGGCGAGGAATTTGCTCCGCCGGGCGTCGAGGATCGGCTCCTGCGCCATCATCCGCGCGGCGCGCCGCAGGGCGGTGGCCGAGGCGAGGCTGGTGCCCGGCGGTCCGTGCACCTCCAGTGTCGTCGCCACCAGCGCGCCGTCGGAGAGTCGGCACACCGGCGCGATCTGGGCATAGAGGCTGATTCCGTCCAGGATCGATCCACCCCCCGAATCGGGGGTGTCGATGAGATGATCCCGGGCCATTGCGTTCCCTCGGCGGACAGAGTGTGCAGGAATGAACCTACCCCGCTTCGCGCGTCGGCATCACCCCTGGCGGCTACGCGACCGCGTGGCCGACGAGGTGGCCGATGGCGAAGGTCACCACCATCGCGATGGCGCCGCCGACCACCACGCGGCACATCGGGCGCCACGGGCTCGACCGACCCAGCACCGCCCCGACCGCGCCGGTCAGGGCCAATGCCGCGATCACCGCAACGAACGTCACCGGTATCCGCCACGCCGTGGGTGGCAGCAGGATCGCGATGAGCGGCAGTAGCGCGCCGACGGTGAACGAGACCGCCGAGGACAGCGCGGCCTGCCACGGGTTGGTCAGGTCGTGGGGATCGATCCCCAGTTCCACGTCGACGTGGGCTCCGAACGCGTCGTGGGCGGTCAGTTCGTGTGCCACCTGGCAGGCCGTCGCGTGGCTGAGCCCCTTTTGTTCGTAGAGTCCGACGAGTTCGGCGAACTCTGCCTCGGGCTCCTCCCGCAACTCTCGCGCCTCCTTGGTCAGCAGGGCGCGTTCGGTGTCTCGCTGCGTGCTCACCGAGACGTACTCGCCGAGCGCCATCGACACCGCCCCCGCGGCGAGTCCGGCGATGCCCGCGGTGAAGATCGGTTCGCGGTCGGCGCTCGCGGCGGCCACACCCACCACGATGCCCGCGGTGGAGACGATTCCGTCGTTGGCCCCGAGCACACCGGCGCGCAGCCAGTTGAGCCGGTTCGCGAGCGAACCTGCATGCGGCTCACCGGTGTGCTGCCCGGGCACCTCGGTGTCGGCGCCGGGATCGTCGGCGGCCGATCGGTTGAAGGTCATGCGTCCCACTCAAGCCCGGAAGTCGCACGCGCGCAAGCAAGGTGATGGTTGCCTCACTGGCAGGCCCGTTGCTGCCGGGGGAGGGGGCAGTTGCGTCAGTAGCCGCTCGAGCGCATCGGTGCCGGGTTGTACAGCCCGGAGCGGCGTTGGGTGCCGATGTCGAGTTGGGCGGGCGGTGCCGGTTTGATCTCCGTGAAGCGTTGCAGCCCACCCCAATCGCGGCCCCAGTTGTTGCGCAAGTAGGTCGGCAGCAGTGTGGGCGTCAGCATCGCCTCGGTGATGCCCAGCGGACCACCGGCCTTGCCCGACATCCAGGTCTGACTGTTCTTCTGGGTGGCCTCGGCGTCGGGCATGATGCGCCACTGCGGCACCTGCAGCACGCCGTAGCGCACCTTCATCGGCTGCTGGCAGGGAAACACGAATCCGGGCAGCCAGTCGATGAACACCGGATCGGTGGTGCCCACCACGTCGTTGAGGGTGGCCAGCGTGGTGACCCGCGGCGGGGTGAACGCCACCCATTCCGCCGGCGCGCCGGCGGTGTCGGCCACCACCACCCGCGCCACGGTGGCGCGCGACGGTGCATCGGCCAGCGGGAAGCGCAGATTGCGCCAGGTGGGCGCCTTGGCCACGTCGATCGGCGACATGGTTCCCACCCGCACCACGGTGCCGTCGGGATTCACCCGGCCGAATTCGACGGTGACCTGCTGTCCGGGATGGACCACGCCGATCCCGTCGACGGCCTGCACCGAACCGGCCACCGACATGGTGAGCAGTGGTGCGGCGGCGCTGCGCGGCGGGAGGGAATACCAGTCGGTGGTGAGCGTGCCGGTGCCGCCCGGGGCGCCGTAGCTGCCGAGCACGGGGGTAGTCGCCGGGGCGAGGCCGAACGGCAGTCGCACCGTGGACCCGTTCACGCCACGCGCACCCTGGCCGCCTTCGGTGCCGCCCTGCGACGATTCGCTGGTCTGTTGCTGATCATCGGCGCCCGCGCCGGTGCCGGCGGAGTTCGCCGCACCCGAGGTGCTCGAGGTGTCGTCCTCGGTGGCATCCACCGACAGCTTGCCCGGCACCCCGTTCGGGGTGAATGCCGGTGCGGGCACGCCGTTCCCGATTCCCGCGAGCGCGTCGGAGATGCTGGGCGCCGCCCGTCCACCGACGGCGGCGGGTGCGAGTAGGCCGGTGTTGGGGTTGGCCTCCACCAGCACGTCATTGGCCAGGCCGCATTCGTTCCCGGTGAGCGCACGCGCGTTGGAGTTGAGCCACGACCACGAATCCCGTTGCACATAGGCGGCTTTGGCGAAAGAGGCGACCATGAACAGCACCATCAGCGCGGAGATCACCGGCAGGGGTGAGAACTTCAGCCGCGAGTACCAGTGGCCGGACCGGCCGGTGCGGGTGGGCTCGTCGGTGTAGTCGTCGCGCAGATGGAACCACAGGCCCACGCACGCGGTGGCGACGGCAAGGGCCACGACGATCCAGGCGATCCCGATTCCGCCGATGGCCGGTGGGCGGTCCCACCAAGGGATGCCGTAGCTGCCGACGAACCACCAGCCGTTGGTGCCGGCGAACGAGATACCGACCACGGCGAGCACGGCGGCGGCGAAGAAGGTCCGGTTGCGCCGCGACCGCATGATGGCCGGCGCCATCATCGCGCCCGCCGCCGCGGCCAGTCCGCCGGCGATACCGGCGTACACACCGAAGTGATGCGTCCATTTGGTGGGGGTGAACGCGATGAAGAACATGGTGCCGAGGGTCACTGCGATCAGCCGCCAGATGGGGGCGCGGGCGACGCCGTTGGGATGATTGCGACGCAGTAGCCGCAGCAGGACCACCACCAGGCACAGGATCATGATGAGCACGCCGTAACGGCGGGCCAGGGTACCGTCGGCGGTGGGCAGCAGCAGGTAGTAGTAGCGGATCGGCTCCTGCCACCACTCCAGCGTGGGTCCGACGTCGGTGGCCACCTTGTTGCCGGCGATCAGCGGGGCCAGCGGCTGATCGGCGAAGATCTGGAACAACACCGCTGTCCCCGCGGCCGCGATCGGTGCCAGCATCGGCACCAGGCCGTCGCGCCGGCGGCGTGAGACCACGGTCTTGACGATGGGCCGGATACCGGCGAGCAATGCGGCCACCGCCATCAGGCCGCCCGGGGCCAGCGCCAGGGTGAACGCCGCGGTCACCACGGCGATCGCATAGGGCAGCAGCCGCCGGGTGGCGATCGCGCGTTCCACGCAGCACCAGGTGAACAGGGCGCCCACCGCCTCGGCGGGTTCGGGCCGCAGCCCGTTGTTGAAGGGCAGCCAGATCGCCAGGAACACGAACGCCGCCGACCACACCGCGGGAGTGCTGGTGCGCACCGCGCGGCCCAGCCGCGGGATCACCTCCCGCGAGATCAGCCACCAGCCGAGCAGGCCCAGCGCGAACGCGGGCAGCCGCATCCACGGGGCGGCCAGGCTCACGTGCGTCATCGCGGCGATCACCTGGAAATGCCAGCCGAACGGATCCTGCGGCACGCCGAAGTAGCGGAAGTAGTTGTCGGCGTAGCCCGCGTCGCCGGTGATGCGGCCGACGATGAAGTTGTAGCCGTCGTCGGAGGTGTTGGCCCCGGCGAACCACCAGAACGCCAGGATCACGAACACCGCCACGTCGGGGCCGCGGATGGTCCACCAGCCTGCGGGCAGGAAACGCTTGTGTCTCCGTCCGTCTCGCTGATCGAGCATGCCGAGCGCGATCAGCGACAGCACCGTCATGACGATTCCGACGACGATCACCGCCAGCTTCAGCGGTGTCGGGGTGCTGACGTAGCGGGTGTCGATCGTCGCCCGCAGCGAGACACCGTCGGACATGGCGGTGCCGGGCAGATCGGTGTACACGCCGACGATCTGCGGCCGCATCTCCTGGTCGTCCACCGCATACGACAGGGTGCCGTCGCTGCCCGAGGCCAGGCCGTCGATCGACGCGGTCACACCAGTGCCGTCCGCGTGGAAACGGATGACGCATCCCCGGTCGGCTTGTGCTGCAGCCCGACCGGTACTGAGGATCACCACATCGCGATCGGTGACCGTCAGGCTGGTGGCGTCGGCCCGCACGAACAGCCCGCGGGCGCTGGCGGCCGCGCCGCCCGACGGGATGGTCGACAACAGCACGCCGCCCGCGGCGGGCAGATTGCGCGCAGAGTCGCAGGGCACCTCGACGTCCATGTCGACCGGTACGAACGCGACCAGCGGAGCGGAGACGCTTCCGCGGCCCTCCTGCGGCCAGTTCAGTTGTGCGGTGGTCTGATTGACCGGCAACAGCGGAGTGAGCACGGCCAGCAGCACACCGAGCAGACCCGTCACCGCGGCGACGATCTTGGCTGTGCGGGCGCGTGAGTCAGTCGTCATCGGATTGTGGCTCCACCCTGATCGAACCCGTTCGCGACCAACCCCAGCGGGCGACCTGCGCAGTGCTCACCGTGACCGCCGGTGCGCCGGGCACCAGGGGGGTGAGACGTTCGAGCGCTCCCCATTCGCGTGTCCACTCGTTCGACAGGTAGGTCGGCACCGCTTGCGCGGACGTGGTGGCCTCCGAGATGCCGAGCAGCCCGCCGTCGACCCCGGCCTGCCACGTCTTGGACTGGGAGTTGGTGGACGGGTAATCGGGCAGGATGCGCCACCGCGGCACCTGCGCGATCCCGTTGCTCACCTGCATCGGCCGTTGGCACGGGAAGTGGGCGGCCACGGTCAAGTCGATGAGCGTGGGCGACTGCGAACCGACCAACTGCTGCAGCGTCTGCAGCCGCGGCGCGCGCGGCGGCGTGATCCCGATGAACTGGTACTGCCCGAGGTTGTTGTCCAGCAACGACAGTCGCATCACGGTGGCCCTCGGTGGCGCGGCGGTCATGGGCACCCGCATGTTGCGCCACGGCCGGTTGGTGATCACCGGGCCGGGATCGATGGGCAGCACGTCGGGACCGGCCTGTTCGAACGTTCCGTCCGGTCCGGGCCTGCCGAACTGCACCACCAGTTTCTGACCGAAGTTGCGGACTCCGAAGGTGTCGATCGTCGACACTGCGCCGGCCGTGGTGAAGGCGAGCAGCGGTGTGGCCGCGCGGTCGGCGGGCAACTCGTACCAGCCGGTGGTCAGGCGCGCCTCGCCTGGGTAGCCGTAACTGCCCAGGACCGGCGTGGTGGCCGGGTCGAGTCCGTAGGGCAGCGCCACCGTCGACCCGTTGACCGTCTCGGGTCCGCGGCCGCCGGTGGTGCCCGCACCCAGGCCACCGGTGATCGCGAACGGGCGTGCCACGCTGGCCGACACGTTCATCTGGCCGGGACGTTGCGTACCCGGTTCGGGGGACAGATCGTCGGGAATCCCGTTGGGGGAGAAGCCCACCGGTGTCACGCCGCTACCCGCTCCGGCCAGCGTCGCCGACGCCGACTCCCCGCCGGCGGGGGTCAGCATGCCCGCATTCGGGTCGGGTTCGGCAAGCACGTCGTCGGCCATCCCGCAGGAATCCCCGCGCAACGTGTGCAGATTCTCGCCGAGCACCGTGGTCGCCGGATACCGGGTCACCACGGCCTTGGCGAACACGAGCAGTTCGGCGATCACCATGAGCCCGGCGATCACCGCGATCGGCGACGACGCGAGGAACAGGCGGCGGCGGTTGGCCCGCGACGCCTCGGGAGGTCCGGCGGTGTCGTGTTCGAGGCCCTTGTTGCGCACGTAGTCCAGACGAAGGTGCTGCCAGACCGCGATGGCTCCGGTGATCACCGCGAGGATGAGGAACAGCGTCGAGACCGGGCGTCCGGCGACCACCGGTGCGCGGTCGAACCAGGAGATCCCGTACTCGTAGGCGAACGGCCACGAGTTGTAGCCGGCCATGGCGGCGGCGAGAGCGAAGAACAGACCCGACACGAACACCGTGAGATTGCGGGTGGAACTGGCCGCCGCGGCCACCACGGCCAGGGTGGCGACCGCGGCCATCGCCGCGCCGAGTCCGGCGAACACACCGAACTGGATGGTCCACTTGGTGGGGGTGAACGCGAACAGCAGCAACGTGACGCCCACCGCGCCGATCAGCCGCCACGTGGGACCGGTCGCCACACCGGCGATGCCGGTGCGGCGCAACATGACCGCGACCGTCACCACGATCGCGGCGAGCAGCAACAACAGCGGCACCCGCCGGGTGAGTGCGCCGTCGTCGGTGACCACGGAGATGAAGTAGTAGCGCAGGAATTCCTGATGCCAGCTGATCACCGGGCCCACCGTGTAGCGGATCTTCATCGCCTCGCCCACGGTGGCCAGTGTCTGATCGCGGAACACCACCACCAGCACCACCAGCCCGGCCGCCACGATGGGCGCCACCGCGGCGAGGATTCCGTCGGTGCGGCGACGCTCCAGGAGAATGCGCAGCAGCGGGCGTGCGGCCACGATCAGGATGGCCACCCCGATCACGCCGTGGGGTGCCAGCGCCAGGGTGAAGCCGGCCACCAGCGCCGCGGTGGCCGCGGGCAGCAGGCGCCGGGTGGCGATCGCGCGTTCGACGGCCCACCACGTCAGCAGCGATCCGAGCACGATGATGCCCTCGCTGCGCAGACCGCTGCAGAACGGCAGCCAGAACGCGGTGAACACCGCCGCCGCCGACCACACCGGCCAGTTGCTGCGATACCAGCGGCGGCCGATTCCGCTGTTGACCGCGGGACCCAGCCGCGGCAACAGCACCCTGCTCAGCACGAACCACGACACCAGCCCGGCGATCAGCGGCGGGATATGCATCCACAGGATCGACGGCGAGATCGTCGCCCAGTGCGCGAGAAAACTGTAGTACCAGTCGAACGGCGCCTCGGCGATGCCGTACCAGCGGTAATAGTTGGCGAGATAGCCGAACGAGCCTGCCGTGCGGCCCATGTTCAGGATGTACCCATCGTCGGGGCTGCCCGCCCCCAGGAACAGCCACACCACCAGTACCCCGGTGACCGCCAGATCGGTGAGCCGGGGACGCAGCGTGTGCCACCAGCGGCCGGCCCGCAGGCGATGGGACCGTCCCGACGCCACGTCGAGCAGGTGCAGGGCGATCAGGGACACCACCACCGCGATCACCGCGAGCACCATCACGGCCACTTTGAGTGGCGTCGGGGAACTGGCGTACCGGTTGTCGATGCGCACGTCGGCGCGCAGTCCCGCGGCCGCGGCGGTCTTCGCCTGCGCAAAGGTCAGGTCGCTGAACATCCCCGCCACCTGTGGCCGTTTGCCGGGGTCGAGGTTGGTGGCCGGTCCCAGTCCGGTGAACTGCGCACCCGGGCCGGATGGCTCCGACCAGATGCGCAGGTCGGTACAGCGGGTCAGGGCGGCGCGCGGCGCCGACGCCGCGACCGAGTTACGGAAGGTGGCGGTGACCGCGTCGCGGCCGGCAGTCACGTAGAGGGCCGACGCCTTGCTGTCGGGGGCGTCGGTCGGCATCGTCGCGAGCACCAGGGTGGTGCGGTCGTCGGGCAGGTCGGCGAGCACCCTGCAGGGGATGCGGATGGTCATCGACTGCGCCGTCTGCGCGATCAGCGGAGCCATCACCGACGACGTGTCGGAGCCGGCTTGTTGCTGCGTCGGCCGTGTCTGGGGCCAGCTGAATGAGGCGTCGGTGGCCTTGACGGGCAACAGCGGGACGAGGACGCACAGAACCGCGCCGAGTATGCCCGAGACGGCCGCGACTATCCGCGTCACACGCGGCGTGGGAGTCCTGCGCGGCGTGCTGCCGGCCGCCTCGCGGTCGCGCGGTTGCGGCGCTCCGTGGTCGGAGGTCGTGGCTGTCGGCGGCACGGTGTCTGATCGTAGGCGATCGGACTCATTGGCGGATCGGCGCCGGACTCCACAGGCCGCTGCGGGTGGTGGTGCCGGTGGTGATCTCGGCCTTGGTGGTCACGTCCCCGTACGGTGTGTAGCGCTCGAGTGATCCCCAGTCACGTCCGATGTCGCCCTGCAGGTAGCTGGCCACCGTCTGCGGTTCCTGGGACACCTCGAGCCAGCCGAGCGGGCCGCCGCCGTAGGAGTCCTGCCATGCCGACACCGCCGCGGCGAGATCGGCGCCGGGTTTGATGCGCCAGGTGGGGATCTCCGCCACCCCGTAGTGGTGGGTGAACGGTCGCTGGCAGGGGAACACCAGACCCGACGTCCAGTCCACGTGCACAGGGTCGTAGCTGCCGACGTGCTCCTGCAGCGTCTGCATCTCCGGCAGCCGTGGCGGGGTCACCACGATGAAGCGGTCCGACGAGAGGTTGTTGTCGTCGGCCACGATGCGTACCGCGGTGAGGTTGTCGGGCAGCGACGAGGTGGTGATGCGCACGTTGCGCCACGACGGCCGCGGGCCGGGGTCGATCATCTCGGTCTCGCCGGTGGGCTCGAGGTCCGCGTCGCGGGTGGAGGGGGTGACGGGGTCGGTGGTGTACTGCAGCAGCAGATTGGGGTTGTCGTATTCGCCGGCCACCGAGAAGGTCAGCAGCGGACGACTCTTGTAGTCCTTGGGCAGTGCATACCAGCCCGACGTGAGGTGAGCGGGCACCTGATCGGTGGTGGAGTAGCTGCCCTCGACGGGGGTGCGCGCCGGATCCAGGAAGAACGGCAGACTCGCGTAGCTGCCGTTGACGCCGGGCGTGGACTCCCGGCCGCCGCCGGTGCCGCCGCTGTTCGCGTTGAGGACGTCGTTGGTGGAGGTGGCGGTGCCGGCCAGTACGCCCAGCGACCCGGCGCTGGCCTGGGTGGTGAGGTCGTCGGGCACCCCGTTGGGTCCGAAACCGCTGGTTGCGGGAAGCGATGAGCCCGAAGGAGCCTGTGCTGGTCCGGCCAGCGGATTCGGCAGCGTGCGATCGACCGGCGAGAGCATGTACTCGTTCGGATCGGGTTCCACCCACACCTTGTCGGCCATTCCGCACTGTTTGCCCGCCAGCGCCTCCAGGTTGGAGCGGGGCACCGAGTACGAACTGCTCTGCTGGATGCCGGCGAACACGGCGGTCACCAACTCGAAGATCACCACCGCCGCGGCCATGTAGGCCAGCGGTGCGTCGGAGATCGACGACCACAACCTTCGATACCACCGCGGGTGGACGGGTGCGTCGTCGGCGTCGTCCTCGTGGGGGTCGGTGCCCGCGAACGGTTCCCGGAAGTGGAACCACAACGCCAGCAGCAACAGCAGCAACGACGCATAGAGCAGCGCGTTGGCCAGCGAGAAACCGAACGACACTTGGTTGACGCCCCACGGCATACCCCATGCCGACGAGTAGTAGTACGAGTTGGGGGCGGTGAACGCCAGACCCGCGATGAACAGCACCAACGCGGCGAACAGCGTGCGGTTGCGGCGCGAGTGCATCGCGGAATGGCTCACCGCGATCGCCGCGATGGCCGCGAGCGCCGCGGCCAGGCCGGCGAACACCCCGAAGTGGTGGGTCCACTTGGTGGGCGTGAACATGAGGAATACCAGCGAGGCGAAGGTGATCCCGACGATCCGTCGCGCGGGTCCCAGCGCCGTACCGGGGATGCGGGACTTACGGATCAGGACCGCGGCCGCGGCCGCCATGCCCAGGATCATGGCGAGGACCGCGAACCGTCGGGCGATCGACCCGTTCGCGGAGAACTCGAACAGCGACGAGTAGCGGTCGATCTCGTTGTACCAGTGCATCGACGGACCGAGCGCGGACTTCATGCTCGACGACTCGCTGAACGCGCGGATCGTCAGGTTGGAGAACACCACGAAGATCACGAACGTGCCCGCGGCGACGATCGGCGCCAGCAGTGCGACATACGACCACACCCCACCGCCGATCGCGCGCACACGTTTGATCAGGGCCAGGATCATCGGGCGGGCGCCGGCGATCAGCGCGGCCACCGCGAGCAGGCCGGTGGGTCCGGCGGCGAGGCTGAACGCGCCGATGAGGCAGGCGATCGCGGCGGGCAGCAGGCGGCCGGTGGCGATGGCACGTTCCACCGAACACCAGGTGAGCAGCGCGCCGAGCGCGATGATCGGTTCGGGGCGCAGGCCGTTGTTGAACGGAAACCACGACGCCAGGAACACGAACGCCGCGGTCCACCCGACCGCGGGCCGGGTGGTGGCGGCCCGGCCCAGCCGGGGCAGTACCTCGTGGCTGACGATCAGCCACGACGCGATTCCGCACAGCAGTGCGGGTAGCCGCATCCACGGACTGGCCAGCGACACGTGCGAGAGCAGGCCGAACACCTCGTAGTACCAGCCGAACGGTGCCTCCGGGGCGCCGAACCAGCGGAAGTAGTTCGCGGTGTACTCGCTGTTCTGGGCCACCCGCGACATGGTCAGCAGATAGCCGTCGTCGGAGGTGTTGGGTCCGATGAAGTGCCAGATGATCAGCGCGGCGATCACCACGTAGTCGCGGGCGTTGAGCCGCCACCATTTGGCGGGGAGGATGCGGCGGTGCTTGCGGCCGTCGGTGGCGTCGAGCGCGGCGAGTGCGGCCAGCGAGAGCAGGGTGCAGACGATGCCGACGATCAGTACCAGCCACTTGAGCACCGTCGGGGCGGTGGAGTACCGGGAGTCGACGGTGACATGTGCGCGCAGGCCCGGCAGTTGCGCGGCGTCGCCCGACAGGTCGGTGAACAGGCCGGTGACCTGGGGCCGCTGGTCGGCGCTGTAGGTGTCGGATTCGCGGCCCTCGGTGGTCCCCATCAGGGGTTTGCCGTCGTCGCCGGTCATCCCCACGAACTCCGCGGTCACCGCGTCGGAGTCGGCGTGCACCACGATGTCGCGGCAATCCTGCGACCGGATCTGCGCGAGCGTCGCCGACACCAGCGGCACGTTTCGTACCACCACTTCGATGCTCTGCTTGTCGGGCGGGTCGGTGGGGCTGCCGGTGCGCCGGATGAACAGCCCGCGCTCGGTGGCCTTCGTGGCCTGCTTGGGTGTGGTGGACAGCAGCACCGTCTCGTCGGGGGACATCGACGTCGCCGCAGAGCAGGGGATCGAGATGTCGATGTCGACGGGGACGTAGGAAATCAGCGGCGCCGATACCGATCCCACGGTGTTGTTCTGCGGCCAGTTGATCTCCGCGGTGGTCTGCTTGACCGGCATGAACGGAGTGGCCAGAGCCAGCAGAACACCGAGCAGACCGGTGACGATCGCGACGATCTTCGCGCGTCGAACGGTCTGCGTTGGCACAAAGAGAGATGGTAACCGTTCGGTCGAATCTGCCTCTTCGACAGCCTGAGGTGTTGGTGGGGGCGGGACGGATAGGGTGGGGCCATGTCGACCGTTTCCGACGCCGCTCACGAAACCGGCGCCGAGCCGCTCCCGATCATGCTGCTCAACGGGCCCAACCTGAACACCCTCGGGGTCCGTCAGCCGCAGGTCTACGGGTCGGAGACGCTTGCCGACGTGGTGGATCTCGCCGAACGCACCGCCGCCGAACTCGGTTTCGGGTTGCGCGCGGCGCAGACAAACCACGAGGGCGAGATGATCGACTGGATCCACGAGTCCCGCGGTCGGGTCAGCGGCATCGTGATCAACCCGGGCGGCTGGACGCACACCTCGGTGGCGCTGGCCGACGCGCTGGTGATCCCGGAGGTGCCGGTGATGGAGGTCCACATCAGCAACGTCGCCGCGCGCGAACCCTTCCGCCACCACTCCTATGTGTCACCCATCGCGGCCGGCGTCATCGCCGGATACGGCATCCGGGGCTACGAGTTCGCCATCCGGCGGCTGGTCGACCTCGTCGGCTGAGCCGGCCGCAGCGGGTTCAGCGTGCCCACAACCACGTCGAGCGTGCCTTTCTGCTGGTTGAGCTTGTCGAAACCACTCCGGCGCGAATATGACTGTGGCGAGCGTGCTCTTCTGCTGGTTGAGCTTGTCGAAACCACCCCGGCGCGAGTATGACTGCGGCGAGCGTGTCCTTCTGCTGGTTGAGCTTGTCGAAACCACTCCGGCGCGAATATGACTGTGGCGAGCGTGCCCTCCTGCTGGTTGAGCTTGTCGAAACCACCCCGGCGCGGATATGACTGCGGGGAGGGTGCTTTTCTGCTGGTTGAGCTTGTCGAAACCACCCGGGCGCGAGTATGACTGCGGCGAGCGTGCTCTTCTGCTGGTTGAGCTTGTCGAAACCACTCCGGCGCGAATATGACTGCGGCGAGCGTGCTCTTCTGCTGGTTGAGCTTGTCGAAACCATCCCGGCGCGAATATGACTGTGGCGAGCGTGCTCTTCTGCTGGTTGAGCTTGTCGAAACCATCCCGGCGCGAATATAACTGCGGCGTATGCGCGACGCGAGAACAATAGTTGTCGTTGCCTCGCTCAGCCGCCGCATCTATATCTGTGTCGACAGGATCAGGCCGATGGCGCCTTCGAACTCACACGTAAGTGCCGAAGTCGCCGGTCACGCCGAGACGCTTCATGAACTCCGCTCTGTCGAAACCGGACTCGACACTGTGGCGACGCATCGCCGCGCCCGCCGATTCCAGCGCGGCCGGCGACTCCCACGACACGTGGGTGACCACGTTGAATGGGCTGTCGCCGTTGGCGAGGGTGAGCACCTCGTTGATCTTGATGCCGTTTTGTGTGGCGAGCACGAGATGCAATTGCCGGACTTGGTCGACGAACTCGTCGAGGTGCGCCACGGGTACGGAGAATTTGTCGATGCGGTGAAGTGTGTGCATCGGTCGAGTCTTCAACTTCAAGTCTGCTCGAGGTCAAGTGGACGACTCTTCTGCAACCCAGAGGTTGCAGTAGGGAGCCGGTATGTGCAACTATCGAGTTGCACATAAGCATCCAGCTACCGAAGGGCAACTGATGGATACCGACTTCGATCGTATCGAGCAAGAAATCGTCATCGACGCACCCGCGCAACGGGTCTGGGATCTGGTGAGCGAGCCGGGCTGGTATATCAACAACCAGGTGATCACCGAGCATCGGATCGAGACCAGGGGCGATCTCACCGTGGTCCACGATCCCGCCCATGGTTCGTTTGCGCTGCGGGTGCTCGACCTCGACGCGCCGCGCTACGCGGCGTTCCGCTGGCTGATCGACGCCGATGATCCCGACAGCTCGGCCACCCTCGTCGAATTCTGGTTGACACCAACCGATTCAGGAGTTCTGCTCAAGGTAGCCGAAAGCGGGTTCGCCGCGCTCGACGAACCGGAGGCCGATCGTCGATCCCGTTTCGACGACCATACCGACGGATGGCGCGTCGAACTGGGCCTCGCTCGTGACCATCTCGTCGATGCCGGTACCCGTGCCTGAGGGCACAACTCCCGTCGAGGTCTTCGCCGCACTCGCCGACGACAGCCGATGGCAGGTGCTCGTCGCCCTGGGGCGACGGCCCGCGTCGGCGTCGGCGCTCGCCGACGAGTTGCCGATCAGTCGGCAGGCGATCGCCAAACATCTGCGCGTGCTCTCCGAGGCGGGACTCGTGGCGGGGTCCAAGGTGGGTCGAGAGGTGCGCTTCGAGGCGGTGGGCGCGCGACTCAACGAGGTGGCTCGCCAGCTCGAAGGCATTGCGAGCGGCTGGGATCGGCGCCTCGCCCGCATCAAGCAGCTGGCTGAGGAGGCGGACCCGGCGAGGTGAGCCGTGCGTGAGCGATCGGGGTCAGCGGCTCAGCGCTTCGGCGGCCATGTCCGCCACCGACCCCTCTGCGCGTGGGCCATGCCCGGGGTACAGCGTGGTGGCGTCGAGTTCGGTGAACTTCCCGACGCTGCGCCGGTTGGCTGCGTCGTCGTGATTGAAGGCGCCGGGCAGGCATTGGCAACCCGTGATGGCCGACACCGGGTGTCCGCTGACCAGCGCGTCACCGGACACCAATACCTCGCCGTCGGCGACGAGATAAGCGCTGTGACCGTCGGTGTGTCCGTGCGCTGCGACCGGAAGGGGGCGGCCGGGAAGGTCGAGCGGTTCCGGAAAGGGTTGGGTTCCAGCGATTCCTGCCCGGCTGAGCACGCCCAGCGGTGTCACCGTTGCCAGCCAGCGCCACGCTCGCGGGCGATACGCGAAGGGCGCGATGTCGAGTGGACCGGCCTGCTGGAGGTAGTCGCGTCGGGCGTGTCCCACCTCGTCGGGATCGGCGTACACGGGAAAACCGAAGCGGTCGACCAGTTTCGCCATACCGCCGATGTGATCGACGTGGGCATGGGTGAGCAGTGCCCCCCGGATGTCCTCGGGTCGACGTCCGATCGCGTGGATCGATTTGAGGACGGTCTCGGCCTGGCCGGGATATCCGCCGTCGATCAGGGTGAGGTCCGAACCCTCCTGCAGCAGAATCCAGTTCACCGACTCGCTGTGCACGAGGTGTGCGGTGGTGGCGCCCGAATCGAGGCTCGAGATGACGAATTTCATTGTAGAACAGCTACTTTCGTACGACGAGAACGAACGGACCCACTTCCGTCACCTGGAATCGGGGGTCGGCGAACAGGGCTGGATCGAATGTCACGGTGTAGCGCTTGACATTCGGATCGTTGGGGTACACGTCTTGCGCCAGACGTAGCGCGTAGCCGTCGGCGGAGTAGCGGAACAGAAAGACGTTGGGCGGCGTCCACGGTGCGGTGTCGAGGTGGTCGATCAGTTCGGCGGGAGTCGACGACTTCGACCACTTCTCGATGGCTGCCGCCCGTTTGTCGAACTCCGCCAACGGATTCGCGTAGTGCGAGGTGAGTCCCTGGAATCCCCAGTAGGGGTAGATCGAGAGGAAGCCGTAGTCGGCGGTGAGCACCACGTTCTCCGTCGCCGGGCGGCCGGTCTGCCCGGCGATCAGGCGATGCAGCTCCGGGAAGTACGATTCGGCTCCCGGTGGCCGTTCGTCGGCGCGGTGCCCGTAGCCGTCGGTGTCGGTGTAGGCGGTGGTGATCTCGTTGGAGAGATACCCCGGAATGCCTTGGGCCAGCATCACCGCCGCGGCGGTGGCGATGACCCCGATCGCGATGCGGACGTCGCCGAATCTGCCGACCGCCCAGTGCGCCAGCTCGACCACCCCGAACACGCCTGCCGCCGAGAGCACCCCCACCAGGATCGGGTCGAGGCGAAACGACAGGAGTGTGGTGCCGGCCGCGGTCAGCAGCATCGACAACAGGCACACCAGATACACACCGACGGTGGCGATGCCGAGTGCCGCGGCGATGGTGCGTTCCCGGAACCGCAGCACGATCCAGATCAGCCCGATCATGGTGATCGCGCCGACGAGCGTGAGATGGAACATGGGCAGCGGCAGGATCGAACCGCGTTCGGGAAGGTAGTGCTCGGCGGTTCCGCCGCTCGCCGGTTCGTTGCGCAACCGTGCCAGCAGGTAGGGCGTCCACACGGTGAGCGCGATCAGCCCGGCGATCACCCCCATCACCGCGAGCCTGACGAGCACCGCGACGATCACGGCTCGTCGCCTCGCCGCCACCGTGCCGCCGGCCACCGCCTTGTTCCCCGCCAGCACCCATCCCTGCACGATGAGCACGAGCGCCATCAGTACGGCGACTCCGGCGAACAAGCCGGTGTAAAGGGTGTAGAAGGTGGCGCTGAGCCCGAGGAACAATCCCGCCGCCGCTACCGCGGGCCAACTCGTCGTCGCGCGCAACGAACCCGTGGGACCGTCGGCGTGCCGCGACCGGCCGCGCAGGGCGTAGAGCATCGGAATCAACATCGGTACACCGAGCATCACGAGCACCGCGGCGTACGGTTCGGGTGCGGCGTACATCAGGGTCACGGTGGTCACCGCCAGAGCGGTGGCAATACCGCGGTCGGCGCCGACCATTCGGTTCCACAGCACCACTCCCACCGCGGCTGCCGCCGACATCGAGATGATCGCCCACGGCTTGAACGCCTCCCAGCCGGGCATACCGAGCAACGACGCGTACCTTCCGCCCGCCCAGAACCAGCCGGCCGGATAGTAGGGCGGCAGGTGCAGGTAGGTCATGTCGGCCAGGTGCGGGCTGCTGGTCATCCGCGTCAGATACTCGGTGCGGAACTGCTGATCCACCGACAGGCCGAACAGGTAGAGCCGCGTCGCCCCCAGCGGCATTCCGATGGTCACCGTCACCAGGCCGGCGATCCCGACCGTCGACAGCAACGTGGTGACCGCACGGCCTCGTCCGTACCGGTAGAGCAGCGCCGCGACCACCAGGATCGCGATGGCGATCACCTGGCCCGTCGTGGTGAGTGCCCGGGTCACATTCGAGGAGTTGAACGCGGGCCACTGCACCGAGTCGATCACCTTGAGCCCGACGAAGGCCACCACGGCGCCGACGAGTGCGGCCACGACGATCTCGACGAGGTCGGCGACGCGGGAAGCGCGGGCGCCCCGCGTGGGCGACTCGGACGCGTCGTTGTCTCCGACGGCCGGGGTCTGCGTTGACGTCACGCCACTATTCTTAGCAGCCGTCAGAACGGTGGTGGACCCTCGAGACCGAGTTCGGATCGGCGGGCCGCGGTGGCGGCGCGGGCCTTCTCGACGGCGTCGCGGCCTGACGTGGTGAGCCGGGCGGCGACGCGGTGGTCGGGCGGTTGGTCGCGCTCGGCGAGTGATCGGAAGAGATCCCGTCCCGTGTACGCGTTGCCGACGAACATGTGGCCGGTGGGGCTCTCGAAGATGACGGTGCCCAACGGAGTCTGGTGATCGCGCCAGCCGACCGCGAAAGTTTTATAGCGGTGATGTCGACGGCAAAGCGGTTTCAGGTTGCGGCGTTCGGTTCGGCCGCCCTTGGTGGGATCGGTGTGGTTGAACGGGTCGGTGTGATCGAGATCAGCGGTGCGGACCTTGTTGGTGCAGCCGGGAAAGGTGCAACACAGTTCACCGGCCTGCACCAGCGCCTTCAGCTTCCGGGGGATGGGATAGCGGAACGAGGCGCGGGCACTGTTCTCGTGGTCGGGGTGGACGTAGTTGCGACGCGCTTCGGTCAGCAGCCTGCGGGCCGTGTCGGCGTCGATGAGGCCGTGTCCGTCGAGGAATGCCGGATCGTTGTCGTGGCCGAGCGCGGTCGACAGATTCACGACGATGTGGAAGGTGGGGCGGGGACCGTGTTCCGAGCCGCAGTCGGGTGCGGGGGAGGCGTCGTGGATTGTCGGGGACGCCGGGTCGGCGGGGCGGGATGCCGCGTTGGCGCACTCCGCGCATTCGCACGGGAGATGCTGGTGGCCGCGCGCGAGGGCGACGAGCGAATCGGCGCGACGCTGTGCGTGCGTGCGCGGATCGGCGGAGTGAACTCCGCCGACCATCTCGTTCAGCCGTGCGTCGAGCACCGCTGCCTGTGTTGCGGGCAATTGCCCGTCGATCGACGAGTGTCCGGGCTGATCGCGATGTGGCCGGATGGCGATGTAACGCCGCTTTTCAGCGGTTTCGCGGCGTCGCCGCGTGGCGTCGGGGTCGATACGTTCGACGGTCGCCTCGACCATCGTCCGCAGCCGCGTCGTCGACATGGGCTCGCGAGAGAAGATCAGATCGGCGAGGACGGCGTCGAGTTCCTTGATGTGAGCGTCGTCGACGAGCTCGGTGCGGGCAACGATGTCGGCGAAGCGGGCCAGGTCGATGCGGCCCACGGCCAGCGCCTGTCCGGTCAGCGGCAGGCGGTAGCGCAGGGAGCCGCCGAGTTCGATCGTGCGTTTAGCCTGCGCCGGCGTCATCGTGAGCGTGGCGCCGACCTCGCTGATGGCCGCGGTCAGACCGTCGGGCCCACAACTTGCCGCCGGGTCGACGTCCGGCCGGACGAACAGTCGGGCGAGTTCGGCAGGATCGGTGCACCCTTCGGGCGCGGCGATCTGGCGGGACCCCAGCAGTGCCTCCACCCGGGCCAGGTAGTCGTACTCGCGCAGTTCGTAGATGAGGACAGCCGCCTGCAGAATACGGTAGTCGGCAGAGGCCTTGCTCGCCTGGGAGTGGAAGAGCACCTCCACCAACTCGTCGGGTTCGAGGTCCTCGTCCTCGGCCAGTTGCGCGAGCAGTGCCTGGCGGGCATCGACTGCGGACTCGGTCGGGGTCATGATTAGAACATACATTCGGTCACCGACAAATCTGTTCGCGGAAGGCCGGGGGCCGGCCGGTTGGGCCTGGCGGAAGGCTTCAGCGCAGGCTGTTGCGCACGACCCGGTCGACAAGCTCGCTGGCGGGAATACCCGTGGCCGCAAGCTCCAACGCGCCCGTCGACGAGAGCATCGCGATGCCGTGGACGCTCGCCCATAGAGTGGCGGCGCGTGCCCTGGCGTCGCCGGCATCGGCGCTCGAGGGTTCCACCAGTGAAACTAGCCACTCGAACAGCGGCCGGGATACGTTTCGCAGCTCTTCGCCCGACCCTTCGAGGAGGTCGTGGCGGAAAATGAGAGTGAACATTGCAGGTCGACGACGAGCGAATGCGACGTAGGCGTTTGTTACTTCACCCAGATCGCCGTCGGATTGGCTATCAGAGCCGTCACCGACGAGCTGATGTCGAGAATCGCCGCCGCAACCGGGCAGGCGTATGTCGACGACTATGCGCGACAACGAAACGACCACACCGACGCATCCGGCGCGGCCTGACGGGCACGCTCGACCGGGATGTGGGCACGCTCGACGGGGATCTGGGCACGCTCGACCGGGATGTGGGCACGCTCGACGGGGAACTGGGCACGCTCGACGAGTTACACAGGCAGTTTGCGGAAGATCTTCCGGGGAATGTGGCGCAGCACCGTCATGATGAACCGGAACGGCCCCGGCACCCAGATGATCTCCTTGTGGGCGTCGACGGCCGAGGCGACGGCCTTGGCGACGTCCTCCTTGTTGACCGTGAGCGGCGCTTCCTTGACGTTCGCCGACAACCGGGTGCGCACCTGGCCGGGCCGCACCACCAGCACGTGCACGCCCGACGGCGCGAGTGCCTCGCCCAAACCGAGGTAGAAGCCGTCGAGTCCGGCCTTGGTGGAGCCGTAGAGGAAGTTGCTGCGACGCACACGCTCGCCGGCCACCGAACTCATCGCCACGATCTGGCCGTGCCCCTGCGCGCGCATCTTCTGGCCCAGCAGCACGCCCACGCTGACCGCGGCGGTGTAGTTGATGGTGACCTCGGTGACCGCCTTGGAGTGGTCCTGCCACACCTGCTCGTCGTCGAACTGCACCCCGGCCGCGACGATCGCCAGGTCGACGTCCCCGCCGGCGAAAGCCTTGTCGATCACCTCGGGATGCGTTTCGGGCTTGAGCGCGTCGAAGTCGATCAGTTCCACCGACGTCGCGCCCGCGTCCTTCATGAGCGCCACCGCAGCGTCGGCTGTGGGGTCCCCGGGAACCACGGCGAGGATCACCTTCGCCGGGCCGCGGTCGAGGAAGGCGGACGCGATGGCGAGTCCGATCTCGGAGCTACCGCCCAGAATCAGGATGGACTGCGGGGCACCGACGGAATTGAACATGACGAGAAGATCTCCAGAGTGTCGAGGATGAAGTGACCGGACGGTCAGAGGAGTTGCAGGCGGCGAGCCATGTCGGAGACGAACACATTGTCCGGATCGATCTCCCGACGCTTGGCGATGAAATTGTCGATCTGCGGGTACATCGCATGGAAATTCTCCGCCGACGTCCGGGAATCCTTGGCCGTGTAGAGCCGACCACCGATCGCCATCACCCGCTTGTCCATCTCGTTGAGGAACTCCGCGAGTCCCTTACGCAACGGGAAGTCGAGGCACACGTTCCATCCCTTGAACGGGAAAGACAGTGGCGCACGCGGATTTCCGTCGCCGAACAGCTTGATCACGTTGAGGAAGCTGATGTGACCCGACGCCTGGATGTCGGTGATGATCTGCTTGAACTCGGGCTCATTGCCGGTCGGCACGATGAACTGGTACTGGGTGAAACCGCCGCCCCGGCCATACGCGTTGTTCCAGTTACCGATGAGGTCGAGCGGGTGATAGAACTGCGGAAGACTCTCGATCACACCGCGTTTGTTGGAGCCCATCTTGTAGTAGAGCTCGCCGATCAGCGAGAAGTCGAGCTTGTTGTCGAGCCCCCGCGGGAACACGTTGGGCAACACCACCAGCGGCTTGACGTCGAAGCGCAGCGGGTCCTTCTTCAGCTTCTCCGGCAATTCGTCGAACTTCGCCAGATTGCCCCGGCTGAACGAGCCGCGACCGAGTTTCGAGCCGCCGCTGATCGTGTCGAACCAGCCCGACGCGTACTCGAATCCGTCCTCGTAACGCTGACCGAGGTGCAGGTCGATGGTCTCGTCGAGATTCTTCGTGGTGAAGGTGTCGGCCAGGAAGTAGGCGGTCTCGGTGCGCTTGAGGGCGATCTTGACCCGCAGGATGATGCCGGTGAGGCCGATGCCGGCGACGGTGCACCAGAACAGCGAACCGTCCGGGTCGTCGGCCGAGCCCTCCGGTGTGATGGTCAGTACCCGACCGTCGGCGACGAGGAGTTGCATTTCGGTGATGTGATCGCCGAATGCCCCGGTCGCGTGATGGTTCTTGCCGTGGATGTCATGCGCGATGGCCCCGCCGATGGTGACCTGCCGTGTACCGGGCATCACGGGCACCCAGAAACCGCGCGGCACCACGAACTTCATCAGGTCGTCGATCGACAGGCCCGCGTCGACGTCGACGATGCCGGTCTCCTCGTCGAGCGAATGGATCTTCGACAGCGGCGTCATGTCGATGGTCAGCCCGCCGCTGTTCTGTGCGGACTCGTTGTACGACCGGCCGAGACCGCGGGCGATCACGCCACGCTTGAGGTAATCGGGTTTGTCGGATTCGCGATCGGCAACCTCGGCGACCGCCTTGGCGATGAGTTCCACATCGGGTGTGGAGAGCACCTTGCCCACCGTGGGTGTGGTGCGCGACCACCCCTCCAGGGTCCGTGTTTCCAGAGGCAGATCATCTGTAGTCATCGGTTTCGACATTACCGCGCGTTCACCGGCCCAGAACTGCCGCGGCGGCATTGTGGCCAGGAATACCACTCACTCCGCCACCACGGCGTGCGCCGGCACCGGCCAGCATCAGTCGCGGATGACGCGTCTCGACGCCCCACGTTCCCACCTCCGATGCCGTCGGCGCCCACGGCCACTGCAGCGACCGGTGGAAGATGTTCCCGCCGGGCAGTCCGGGTGAGTCCGCCAGATCGAGGGGTGTCTTGGCCTCCAAGCACCGATTACCGTGCGCGTCGGTGGCGATGACCGACTGGATCGGCTCGGCGAGAACGGAATTGAGGGATTCGAGGGTGGCCTCGACGGCCGCGGTGGTCGCCCCCGGCGAGGTGAACAGCGCGGGCGGCATGTGCAGGCCGAAGAGTGTCAGCGTGTGCATGCCGTCGAGTTCGGGACCGAGGATCGAGCGGTCGGACAACGTGTGGCAATAGATCTCGCACGGCGGCAGCGACGGCACATGCTCGTCGCGCGCCTCCTGCCACGCGGTGCGCAACTGCGAGTAGGACTCGTTGATGTGAAAGGTGCCGGCGAACGCGGCGTCTGGGGAGACTCTGCTGTCACGTAGTGCCGGGAGACGGTCGAGCAGCAGGTTGATCTTCAGTTGCGCACCGGTCGGATCGGGTTCGGTGTCGATGGGGACGTCGAGCAACCGGTTGAGCGTGTCGGGAGCACAGGCCGCGTACAGCATCTCCGCGCGCGCCGAAGTGCGATCGAAGTCGACGGAGCCGTCGCCCGGATCGACCCCGGTGACGTGCACACCGGTGCGGATGTCGGCGCCCGCGGCGACCGCCGCCTGATACAGCGCCCCCGCCACCGCGCCCATCCCACCCACGGGTACGTCCCAGTCGCCGGTGCCGCCGCCGATCAGGTGATACAGAAAGCAGATGTTCTGGCGCAGCGAGGCGTCGTGCAGGTCGGCGAAGGTGCCGATCAGGCCGTCGGTGGCGACGATGCCGCGCACCACGTCGTCGTCGAAGTAGCGTTCGATCAGTTCGCCCAGTGGACGCTCGGTCAGCGACTCCCAGATGCCCGCCTCCGACGAATCCAGTCCGCGCGGTGAGTTCAGCCCGCTGACCAGGTCGTGCATCTCGTCGGCCGAGCGCAGCGGCTCGGTCAGGGTGGGGAACACGCGCTGCGCGATGGTGCCCATCCGGTCGTAGAACCACTGCCATGACGTGAACGCGGTGTCGGAGCCGGTGACGTCGCGAAACGACGCGGCGGTGGCGTCGTCGTCGTGGGTGTCCACCAGAATCCCGCGCGTGGGGTCGATGGGCAGCGGCGTGTACGACGAGTAGCGCCGACGTACGAGTTGGATGTCGAGATCGAGATCGGCCATGAGCTGCTGCGGCATCAGCGACACGAGGTAGGAATATCGCGACAACCTCGCCGGAACACCGGGGAAGGGTGTCGCCGACACCGTCGCGCCGCCCACATGGTCGGCGCGTTCGAGGACCAGCACCTTGCGCCCGGCACGGGCCAGGTAGGCCGCCGCGGTCAGACCGTTGTGGCCGGCGCCGATGATGATGTCGTCGTACTTCTCACTCGACATACCCCCACTAAACACCGCGGACCCGCTTCCCCACAGAGGAGTGAGACCCGGTAGCCGGTCGCACGGTCTCCGGTGTCCGCCGACCGGGGGATCGGTGACTCGGGTGACCGGTTTCGGCGGTCGCCGCGCGATACCCTCATCGGGTGGATATCCCCTCGGTCGACCTCTCCTCGGGATTCGCGTTGCCGCTTGTCGGTCTCGGCACCTACGACATGCTCGGCCTGCCCTGCGTCAACGCTGTGTCCCGTGCGCTGACGTCGGGGTATCGGCTGCTCGACACCGCCAGTCGTTACAGCAACGAGTTGAGCGTCGGCATGGGTCTGCGGGATTCCGACGTCAACCGCGACCAGGTGGTGGTGCAGACCAAACTCGGCGGCGGCGACCAGGGATACGACGACGCCATCAACGCGGCCAAGGAGAGCGCACGCAGGCTCGGCGTCAAGCACATCGACGTCTATCTGATCCACTGGCCGTGCCCGAGCCTGGGGCGCACCGTGGATTCGTGGCGGGCGTTGCTCACCCTCGCCGAGGAGGGTTTCGTCACCGTGCCCGGCGTCTCCAACTTCAAGGCACATCACCTGCAGATGCTCTACGACGAGACCGGGGTGTGGCCGCAGCTCAACCAGATCCAGTGTTCGCCGGCCCTCGCGCGCACCGAGCTGCGCGAGTTCATGGCCGAGCGGGGCATCCATGCACAGGCGTGGCATCCCACCGGCCGCAAGGAGGGTCTCCTCGGCGACGGGCAGATCATCCGGATCGCCCGCAAGTACGGCAAGTCGCCCACCCAGATCGCGCTGCGGTGGGCGGTGCAGCACGGGATCGGCGTGGTGCCCAAGTCGTCGCATCATGGTCGGCAACTCGAGAATGCCGACCTGTTCGATTTCGAGCTCGACGAGGACGACCTCGAAGCTCTCGCCGCGCTCGATCGTGGTGAGCGGGCGGCCCGCGACTCCGACGTCGAAGAGGAATTCTGACCGACCTGAGTGGGCGGCAACGAGGTGACCGGGCCGACGGGTCGTCTACGGTGACAGGGTGCACGACCCGACACCAGACGGCCACGAGCCCCGACACGAGGATTTCGCGACCCGCCACGCCCCGATGCCGGTGGAGTTGCCCCTCGACGACGCGGAGGCCTCGACCGACGTCCCGCTGGGAACGCAGATCTTCCGCTTCATCGTCACCGGTGTGGGCTCGGGTGTGCTCGATTTCGGTCTCACCGCGATCCTGCAGTACGCGCTGGGACTGCCCCCGGAATTCGCCAAGGCGATAGGTTTCATCTGCGGCACGGCCACCGCCTACTTCTTCAACCGGCGCTGGACGTTCCGCGCATCGCCGAGCGTGTCCCGCTTCGTCGCCGTCGTCGTGCTCTACTTGACCACCTTCTTCGTGAACGTGGGTGTCTACACCTGGCTCTCACACGTGTGGCCGGAGATGCTGCTGTGGAGTCTGCTGGCCTACGTCATCGCGCAGGGCCTGGCAACGGTCATCAATTTCGTCGTCCAGCACGCCATCATCTTCAAGATCCGCTGACGCGGTGCCGCGTGCCGTGGTGGTGGGCAGCGGACCCAATGGTCTGTGTGCTGCGGTCCGGCTCGAGCAGGCGGGGCTCGAGGTCACAGTGGTGGAGGCGGCCGACGAGATCGGTGGCGGTACCCGCTCGGGTGAGATCGACATGCCAGACGGTGCCGACTCAGGCCTGATCCACGATCACTGCTCGGCCTTCCACCCGCTGGGGTTCGCCTCACCGTTCTTGTCGACGTTGCCGTTGGCGCGCCACGGGCTGCGGTGGCGGTGGGCGCCGGTCGACTGCGCGCACCCGCTCGACGACGGCAGCGCCGTGCTGCTGCGCCGCGACCTCGAGCGCACCGTGGCCGAGTTGGATGCGGTTGGGTTGGATGCGGTGGGGTTGAATGCGGTGGGGTTGGATGCGGCGGGACAGCGGTGGCGCACCCTGGTCGGCGCGGCGAGCGCACGGTTCCCCGATCTGGCCACCGACGTGTTGTCGCCGATGGTCGCGCTGCCGCGCCACCCAGCGCTCATGACGCGGTTCGGGTTGCGGGCATTGCTGCCGGCCACGGCGGTCGCGCGCTATCTGGGGCCACGCGCGGGTGCCCTGTTCGCCGGGATCGCGGCGCACGGATTCACCCGGCTCGATCGGCCCGGGTCGGCGGCCGCGGGGGTGATGCTCGCCGCGGCCGGACATCACGGTGGCTGGCCGGTCGCCGAGGGCGGATCGGCGGCGATCGCGCACGCACTGGCCGGTCATCTCGCCGAACTCGGCGGGGAGGTGGTCACCGGCCACCACGTCACCCGGTTCGCGGAGATCGACGCCGACGTGGTGATTCTCGACGTGATGCCCGAGACCGCGGTACGCCTGCTCGGTGACCGGATGCCGCGGCGCATCTCGCGCGCCTATCGGCGCTGGCGACGCGGCCCGGCCGCCTTCAAGGTCGACTACGTCATCGACGGTGAGGTGGGGTGGACCGCGCCGGGCTGCGCCGATGCGGCCACGGTTCACCTGGGCGGTCCGGTCGAGATGATCGCCGCGGCCGAAGCCGCCGTGGTGGCCGGCAGGCTGCCGGCTCGGCCGTTCACACTGGTGGGGCAGCAGTGGGTGGCCGACCCGTCGCGCGCCGTAGGCACCCGAAAACCGCTGTGGGCGTACGCACACGTGCCGCAGGGGTACAGCGGCGACGCCACCGACCATGTGACCGCGCAGATCGAGCGTTTCGCCCCCGGTTTCCGTGACCGCGTGGTCGCGGTGCACGCCACCGGCCCGCTTTCGCTCGAACGGGCCAATCCCAATTACCTCGGCGGCGACATCGGAGGAGGTCGCAACGGACTCGGGCACCTCGTCGCGCGGCCGCGGCTGTCGCCGACGCCATACGCAACGGGCGTGCCCGGGGTGTATCTGTGTTCGTCGGCCACTCCGCCGGGCGGGGGAGTGCACGGCATGTGCGGGTTCCACGCCGCCGGTGCCGCACTGGCCGGCCTCGGGTAACCCGCACCCGAGACCCGGACTCGGCCCGAATCGCGTTGCCGCGCGCCGCAATACCGGCAGTCGGTGCCAATCGGTCAAACGGCCTACGCGCGAGGGTGTCGGCGGGCCAGGGTGCGCCGCGCCGGAAACGGGGTGGGTTAGGCTGGCGCTGCCAGGTATCGGTCAGGGACCTCGCAGGACCCGACGGGACGCAATGTATTCGAGACGACTGGGATCGCCATGACCACAGCCACACAGCAGGTAGGACCGTCACCGGCCGGGTCCGCCGCCGAAGGCCATGGCAGCGATTCGGGTGCGGCGGATTCGCGTGTCCTCGTCCAGCGGACGCTGTTCAGCTGCCCGCACTCCCGCGTGGAACCCGGGATGTACGTGGACGCCGACCTCGCGCGCGTGCGGCTGACCCGTACCGAGGCGGCGCTCGACCCGGGCGCCACCCTGAGCACCAACACCTATTTCGGACGGTTCGCCGCAGCCCAGTGGCAATGCCACACCCCGGTGCGCTCGGTGCGGCTCGAATTCGACCACGACTGCGCCCCCGACACCGTGCTGCGGGTGGACATCCGTGCCTCCGACATCAGTGGCCGCCCGCGACCCGTCGAGGTCGTCGAGTTGCGGGGCAGCGGGCATGTGTCGGCCGACCTCGACGTGCGCCGATTTGTCGACGGCGGCGCACTGTGGTTCGAACTGACCGCGATCGGTGGCGCGGCACGCGTCTGCGACGTCACCTGGACGGTGGACCGCAGCATGCGGCGGCGTCCGGTCGCGGTGGTGATGTGCACGCACAATCGTCCCGCCGACGCCGTGGCCACCCTGCGGACGTTGGCCTCCGACGACGAGGCGCTCAAACTCGTCGACTCGGTGTGGCTGATCGATCAGGGTACGCGGCGGGTGTCCGACGACCCCGGGTTCGCCGCCGTCGCCGACATCCTGGGCGACCGTTTGCACTACGTCACCCAGCCCAATCTCGGTGGTGCGGGCGGCTTCAACCGCGGCATCCACGAGGTGACCAAGACCGGCGACCGCAGCGTCGACATCGTCGTGATGGACGACGACATCCTCTGTGAACCGGAGTCGGTGCTGCGTCTGTCGGCCTTCGCGAACAACACGTTGCGGCCCACCCTGGTGGGTTCGCAGATGCTGCTCGCGTCGGAGACCTACCGGGTGCACATGACCGGCGAGTGGGAGTTGCTGGGAAAGCTGAAGGCCGGTGAGCCCGGTGCCTACGGCAAGAACGGGCTCGACGCCCTGCAGAATCAGCAGGACGCGCGCACCGACGCCGGATGGAACGGCTGGTGGTCGTGCCTGCTGCCGGTCGAGGCAGTCTACGAGGCCGGTATGTCGCTGCCACTGTTCTTCCAATGGGACGACATCGAATTCGGGATTCGCGCCCGACACAAGGGATTTCCGACGGTCACCCTGCCCAATGCGGGTGTGTGGCACGCCGACTTCCATCTCAAGGACTACGACGACTGGTCACGCTACTTCAGTTGGCGCAACGCACTGATCGTCGCCGCGATCCACGGCCCCTTCGACCCGCGGGCGATGGCAAGTGTGGTGGCCACCGAGATCGGCGAACACATCGTCTCGATGCGTTACGGCCTGGCCGCCACCTTGTTGCTGGCGGTGCGCGATTACCTCACCGGCCCGGCGGTGCTGGCCGACGGCGGGCAGGGCAAGCTCGCCGAACTCGCGCAATTGCGTTCTGCCTACCCGGATACCGTGCTGCGCGATGCCGCCGAGGTATTCGCCGAGTCGAGTTCGGACACACGTATCACCCGTCGCGGCGCAAAACCGGACGAGGACAAGCTCACCCAGGTGCTCGTCAAACGCGCCCTCGCCCAATTCCTCGGCCGCCTGCGATCCGCGCCGGTGTCGATCACCGCCGACGACGCGCGGTGGTGGCATGTGGGGCTGTTCTCGTCGGCCATCGTCACCGATGCGTCGCAACAGGGCGTCCGGGTTCGTAAGCGCGACAAGGACACCGCGATGCGCCTCGCCCGCGAGCTGATCGGATCGTGCCTCGAATTGCGCCGCCGCGGAGACGATGTCGCCGCACAGTGGCGTGACGCGATGCCCGATCTCACCAGCCGCGAGAACTGGACGAGACTGTTTGCCGACGACTGAGCGATCCCGCAGCATTCTGACCGCGATTGCGGTCGGGCTGCTGGGATTCGCCGTTTCGGTCTGGGCGAGTTGGCGTCCGTCCTTCTGGTACGACGAGGCGGCGACGGTCTCGGCGACCAACCGGCCGTTCGCCGAACTCGGCCACCTGGTGGCCCACACCGATGCGGTGCACACGCTGTACTACGTCGTGATGCACGTGTGGTCGTCGGTGTTCGGCTACTCGGAGTTCGCGCTCCGGTTCCCGTCGTCGCTCGCCGTGGGTGTGGCCGCCGGACTGATGGTGCCACTGGGAGAGCGGTTGTGGGACAACCGCTTCGGGGTGGTGGCGGGGTTGGTGCTGTTGTGCCTGCCGCGCACGTTGTGGGCCGGTGCCGAGGCGCGATCGTATGCGGGCACCCTGTGCCTGGCCGTGGCGGCGACACTGATGCTGTTCATCGCCGTCGACCGGGGCCGTTGGTGGTGGGTGCTGTACGCGGTGGTCTCGACCCTGCTGGTGTTCTGGTTCTTCCTGGGTGTCACCCTGCTGGCGGTCCATCTGGCGATCCTGCTCTACCGCCGCGCCCTCTCCCGGGGTTTCGTCGTCGCCGCCGTCGCGGTGGGGCTGATCGTGCTGCCTTTCGCGCGATGGGTGCTGGGGCAGCGAGGACAGATCGCGTGGATTCCGGAGATGTCGTGGATGACGCTGCGTCACTACGCGCGTTTCGAGTTCTTCGTCGGATCCTGGGTGTCGTTGTCTGCGGTCACGATCGTGTCGGTGCTGGGCGTGCTCGTCGCACTCCTCGCGGGGGCACGCGGCGGGTGGGGGCCGGCGATCGTCGGTGTCCTGTGGGTCGTGGTGCCGACCATCGTGGTGCTCGGCTGGTCGTGGCTGGTGTCGCCGGTGTACGTGCCGCGCTACCTGATCTTCACGCTCCCCGGTCTCGCCCTGGTGGTGGCGTGGGCGCTGATCCAGGTGACGCGCGGCTCGACGTGGTTCGTGGCACTCGGTGTCGGCGTGTTGGCGGCGTCGGCGGTGCCGTCCTATCTGGAAGGGCGCGGGCCGTACGGCAGGATGGGCGGCACCGACTACTCGGCGGTCGCCGACTACATTGCCGCGCACGCCCAACCCGGGGATTGTGTGGCGTTCGCGCGACCGCCGTCGTGGAGCCCGGTGTCGCAGCGAGTCGTGTTGCGCGCCAAGCCCGATGACTTCGCAGGACTGCGTGATATCGGACCGTCACGAGACCCGGTGCGGGCCGGTGTGCTGTGGGACGGCGACAAACCCGTCACGGCCTATCGGGACTTCGCGGCATCCTGTGCGGTCGTCTGGGTGCTCACGGACCGCGATCGCGATCGCGGATTCGACGCCTATCCGGGCGGGATGGAGCATTGGCATTTCGCCCCGTACCGATTCACGTCCACTCCGCTGTATGCGGCCCTGCGCGAGTCGGGGCTGCACATCGTGTCCACGATGCCGTTCAACAACTCTCAGGTCGTCGAGATGCGGCGCTGAATCGTCGGTGGCGCGGAACCGCGTCCCGCACGCGTGACGTGAGAGAGCGGTGAGAATCGGGCCCCGCGCGTTGTGATCGCCGGGCGCAGCGGCTGTGATGAGGACGATCCATCCAGACTGTGCCGCGGCCGGTCCGACGTAGGAGAACGAGAATGCGCCGAAGTGTGCCGTGGTCCGTCACGAAACGAATGCAGAGGTCGGTCATCGCAGCGGCCTGCGCGGCATCGGCGATGCTGCTCGCTACTGCGCCCGCATCGGCGGTGCCGCCGATTCCGTCGCTGCCGCCGGTAACGAACGGGTTCACCGTCCACACGAATGTTCCCGGTGGGCCCGGCGGTGCCATCTTCTACACCTCCGGCGCGAATGTGGCCATCCCGCTTCCCATTCCGGGTCTGGGCGAGGGCGCCGATCAGGGCCTGGTGATCGCCGACAAATCCGGCCACGTGCTCGCTCACCGGGCGGCACCGGCGGGCCAGGGCGTCGCGAACTTCCGCACCCAGATGTATCAGGGACACAAGGTGCTCACCTGGTGGCAGGGAAGTGGCATCGACGGTCACGGGACCGGGAGCGATGTCATCGCCGACGATCACTTCCGCGTCATCAAGACCCTCACCGCCGGCAACGGGCTGCAATCGGATGCGCACGAGTTCCGGCTCACTCCCGACGGGCGGGCGCTGATCACCGCCTACCGGCAGATCAACGCGGATCTCTCATCCGTGGGTGGCCCGGTGAACGGCACGATGATGGACTCGATCGCCAGCGTGGTCGATGTGGCCACCGGCCGGGTGTTGATGCAATGGTCCGCCAAAGCTCATGTGCCGCTCACGGATTCGTCGATGAGACCACGAGTCGGGGGTGCTGCCTCCTACGACCCGTACCACATGAATTCCATCGCGCTGGGCCCCGACGGCGACCTGCTGATCTCGATGCGCAACGTCAACGCGGTCTACGACGTCGACGGCCACACGGGCTCGGTCAACTGGCGGCTCGGCGGCAAGCAGACGTCGTTGCGGATGGGACCGGGTGCCGACATCTTCGGTCAGCACGACGCGGAGTTCGCCGACGCCCATACCGTGCGGGTGTTCGACAACAACGTCGACGGTGCGATCCCCCGCGGGCAGTCGTCCATCAAGTGGATCCGCGTCGATCCGGTGCGGCATGTGGCCACGCTGGTGCGTGCGCAGTTCCACCCGGGTGGACTGTCGGTGTTCGCGACGGGCAACGCGCAGGCCGTCGGCGACGGCTACGTGTTCGGGAGCTGGGGGACGAGTGGGCACATCTCCGAGTTCGCGCCGAACGGGCAGATGATCTACGACGCGAGCGTCCCGCACGGCACCTACCGGGCGTACCTCGACCAGTGGCCGTTCTAGTTGGGCCCACAAGACCCACGCGCGGCGGATTCAGCGATTGACCTTCGCGATGATGTTGTCGGCGTACCAGTTGAGGTGGTCGATCTTCTTCTGCAGGGGCTCGGTGTCGGGGCCGGTGACATAGGGCATCCGGAAACCGACGATCACATCGGTGATGCCCTTGTCGGCCAGGCGTTTGCACCCGTCGACCGTGTAGGCGTCGAGTGAGATCACGTGGATTTCGAAGGGGTCGTTGAGTTTTCCCTCCGCCTTGCGGATGTCGGTGATCTTCTCCAGCAGTGCGTCGAGTTCCTCGGGTGGTCCGCCACCATGCATCCAGCCGTCCCCGCGGATCACCGCACGGCGTAGCGCGGCGTCGGCGTGTCCGCCCACGAGCAGTGGGATCGGTTGCGTCGGTGCGGGAGTCATCTTGATGCGCGGGATGTCGTAGAAGTCGCCGTGGTACTCGAAGTACTCACCGCTGGTCAGGCCGCGGACGATGTCCATGCATTCGTCCATCCGTTTGCCCCGCCGCTGGAAGTCGACACCCATGAATTCGTAGTCCTCCGGCCACGGACTGGTGCCCACGCCGAGTGCCAGCCGGTTGCCGGTCAGGAAGGCTACCGACGACGCCTGCTTGGCCACCAGCGCCGGTGGCCGCACCGGGAGTTTCAGGACGAACGGGGTGAAGCGGATCGTCTCGGTCACCGCGCCGAGTGCCGCCGCGGCGATGAACGTCTCGATGAACGCCTTGCCGTCGAGGAACTCGCGGTTACCGTCGGGTGTGTAGGGGTAGGTGGCGTCGGATTCCTCCGGGTAGGCCAGCGAGTCGGGAATGGTGAACCCGTGAAACCCGGCCTTCTCCGCGGCTTGCGCCAGCGGCGCGTAGTAGCCCGGATCGGTCATCGCCTCGGCGAACGTGAACCTCATGCACCCAAGACTAGAACACGTTCTAGTCTTGGCGCGGGAGTCCGGTCAAACGCGGCACGAGCTGGTAGACGCGGGTGGTACACCATCCGCGTTTACCGATTGGAGCCGCGTTCACCCGACTGGAGCCGGCCGTGTGCCCGAGGTCAGGGCCGGATGAAGTGTTCGCGGCGCCCGAGGCGCTGCAGCCGCAGCCACTCGCGGAAGCCGTCCACGTCGTGCTGCTGCACCAGGAAGTACCACCCGAACCGGGCGTACTCCTGCGGCAGCAACCGCCGCAGGCCCGGCTGATTCATCAGGTACCCACGGTTTCGGTAGGTGAAGAAGCGTTTGGTGGGATTGTCGGGGTACTGGGTGTGCATGCGGCCACCGAGGATCGGCCGGAATTCGTCGGAGCCGTACGGGTGCAGGTACGCGGTGGTGAGGCAGGTGCCGAACTGCAGCCCCGACCGCACCAGCCTGCGGTGCATCTCCACCTCGTCGCCCCGGAAGAACAGCCGGAGGTCGGGAACCCCGATCTCCTCGAGTGCCCGCGCCGAGAACAGTGCCCCATTGAACAGCGATGCGATACCCGGCAGCAGGTCGTCGTCATCCGACGGAGTGCCCGTGTCGACGAAGAGTTCCGAGCGTTTGCGTCGCCACACCAGTCCGCGGCGCAGCGGAAACGCCAGCACATCGGGGTCGTCGATGTTGGCCACCACCGGCGACACCTCGTCGAGTCCGTGCCGGGCGGCGCACTCGAGCAGGGTGGCGAGCACGTCGGGCCCTTCCGGGCGGCCGTCGTCGTCGGCGCACCACACCCAGTCGGCGCCGAGCGCGAGCGCGTGCAGCATGCCGAGCGCAAACCCGCCGGCCCCGCCGAGATTGCGCTGCGAACCGAGGTAGGTGGTGGGAATGCGTTGTGCGGCAACGAGATCTGCCACGGCTTTTTCGTCGGCGTTGTCCACCACCACGAGATGATCCACCGGCCGGGTCTGCCCGGCCACCACCGCGAGCGACGCGGCGAGGAGTTCGGCGCGCCGGTGGGTCACCACCACGGCGATCACACGATCGTGCGACGCCCCGCCCGGTGCTGCGGTCATGCCGGCTTCGCGTCGGGATCGTCGAGCTTGGCGAGCACGTCCCGCACATGCTCGGCGGCGTCGGGCCCCTCGTAGGCACCCACCACCTCTTCGATGCCGCCGTCCATCTTGATCTCGCCGTGGTCGATCCACAGGGCGCGGTCGCACAGCTGGGCGAGGAACTCGTTGGAGTGGCTGGCGAACACGAGGATGCCCGACCGCTCCACCAGGGCTTCGAGCCGGGTGCGGGCCTTCTTCATGAACTCGGCGTCGACGGCTCCGATGCCCTCGTCGAGAATGAGGATCTCCGGGTCGATGCTGGTCACCACGCCCAGCGCGAGCCGCACCCGCATGCCCGTCGAGTACGTGCGCAGCGGCATCTGCAGATAGTCGCCGAGCTCGGAGAACTCGGCGATCTCGTCGATCTTGGTGAGCATTTCCTTGCGGGTCAGCCCCAGGAACATGCCGCGGATGATGATGTTCTCGTAGCCGGAGATCTCCGGGTCCATGCCGACGCCGAGGTCGAAGACCGGTGCCACCCGCCCGGTCACCTGACACACGCCGCGGGTGGGTTCGTAGATGCCCGACAGCAGCCGCAGCAACGTCGATTTGCCGGCGCCGTTGTGGCCGACGAGCCCCACCCGATCCCCGTGTTCGAGGTGCAGGTTGATGTTCTTCAGGGCTTCGACCACCACCACGTTCGACGCGTTGGCGCCGATCACGCCGCCCGCCGCGCCGATCACCGACTTCTTCAGCGACCGGGTCTTGGCGTCGAAGATGGGGAAGTCCACGCACGCGTCCCAGGTGTCCACGCGAACCGAACTCTTGGTTGCCACTTCTGCCTTCTCTCCGGTAGCCGCTCGTCCGCCCGGCTATACCCAGTAGGCCACGCGGGCCCGGTAGTTACGCATCACCACGAGCGCGAACAGCCATCCGACGGCGGTGCAGCCCAGCACGATCGCCCAGTGGTAGAACGCGACGGACTGTCCGAGCAGCGGGCCGCGCGCGATGTCGAGGTAGTGATACATGGGGTTGAGCTCCACCAGTTTCAGTCGCGACGACTCCTGGTGGGTGGTGCTGCTGAGGCTCTCGGTGGTCCAGATGATCGGGGTCATGAAGAACACCAGCTGCACCGCGGTGGTCAACAGCTGCCCGATGTCGCGGAAGCGGGTGGAAAGAATGCCGAACACCAAGCACACCCACACGCCGTTGAGGACGTAGAGGATGATCGCCGGAACCACGAGCACCACGGTCCAGTTCAGCGGCTGCGGGAACACGATCAGCACCACGATGTAGATCACGATGTTGTGCGCGAAGATGATCAGCTGCCGCCACACCATGCGGTAGACGTGCACGCTGATCGGTGCGGGCAGCTGTTTGATGAGGCCCTCGTTCTTGGAGAACACCTCGGCGCCCTCGAGGATCGAGTTCTGGATGAAGTTCCAGAAGATGAAGCCCAGCGTCACGTACGGCAGGAAGGTCGCGATGTCCATGTTGAACAGCTCGCCGTAGAGCAGGCCCATCGCGACGGCCGTGACGCCGGTGGCGATGGTGATCCACAGCGGTCCCAGCAGCGACCGGCGGTAGCGCTGTTTGATGTCCTGCCAGCCCAGGTGCAGCCACAACTGGGATGTGCGCAGACCGGTGTTCAGGTCGTCGAAGGCCCGACGCAGCGTCCGCGAATCCGAGCTCTCCGGGCGCGGCGGGATCGCTGTTTCGTTCACTACCGCTGACACGGGGACTCAGCATACAAGCGGCGACCGTCCCTACAGGTACTGACCCGTGCTGTGCCCGGGGCCGCCGCCGGGACCCACGATGCCCGGTGGCAGAGCGCCCTGCCGCATCTGTTCGAGTTGGGCGCGCGCCGCCATCTGCTGCGCGAACAGTGCGGTCTGGATGCCGTGGAACAGGCCCTCGAGCCAGCCGACCAGCTGTGCCTGCGCGATCCGCAGCTCGGCATCCGACGGGGTGGCGTCGTCGGAGAACGGCAGTGCGAGACGTTCGAGTTCCTCGCGGAGTTCGGGGGCCAGGCCGTCCTCGAGTTCCCGGATGGACGTCTGGTGGATGTCGCGCAACCGGTTGCGCGACGCCTCGTCGAGTGGTGCCGCGCGTACCTCCTCGAGGAGCTGCTTGATCATGGTGCCGATCCGCATCACCTTGGCCGGCTGTTCCACCATGTCGGCGACGCTCTGCCCGTCGCCACCGTCGTTGCCGTCGTTCCCGCTGGTACCGTCCGTGTGGTCGCCGCCGCCGACGATCACGATCGGTTCGGAGTCGGCGGCGGAACCGCCCGCCGGGTACGGGTCGGGGCTGCCGAACGCTGCTGGGGAGATCCCGTCGATGGCCATGGGCCCCATTGTGCCCAACAGCGTGCGCGGGGTCTCGGGAACCCCGCTGTCGGGAACCGTGCGGCGTGCCGATTGCGCACGTCTACTGTGGGCCACATGACTCTGGACGTGGCCGCGGTGCGGGGGCTGTTCCCCACGCTGGGCGACGGCTGGATCCACCTCGATCCGCAGGCCGGCATGCTCATCCCCGATTCGGTGTCCACCGCGGTGTCCACCGGGTTCCGGCAGCTCGTGTCGGCGCCGGGGGGTGTCTACCCCGACGCGCGGCGCAGCGGCGAGGCCGTGTCGGGTGCCCGCCGGGCGATCGCCGACCTCCTCTGCGCGCAACCCGCGGGGGTGGTGCTCGGGAGCTCGCGGTCGGCGCTGGTGTGGACCCTGGCCGAGTCGATCGCCCCCAATACGTGGCTCGGCGGCGACGTGGTGGTAAGCCGGCAGGACGACGAACCCAACATCGTGCCGTGGTTGCGTGTGGTGGACCGCTACGGCGGGAGGGCGCACTGGGCGGAGATCGACGTCGAGACCGGTGAGTTGCCCGTGTGGCAGTACCGCGAACTGGTCACCGACCGTACCGCGGTGGTGGCGGTGAGCCTCGCGTCGTCGGTTCTCGGCGCCGTCACCGATGTCGGGGCGATCGCCGAACTCGCCCACGCCGTAGGTGCGCTGGTGGTGGTCGATGCGACCAGTGCGGCCCCCTACATGCCACTCGACATCGGTGAACTCGGTGCCGACGTGCTGATCGTGTCCGCCGAGCGGTGGGGCGGGCCGCGGATGAGTGCGATGGTCTTTCGTGATCCCCGGCGGATCGATCGGCTGGTCCCGATGTCGATGGACCCCCGGGCCTCCGGTCCGGGCCGGCTGGAGCCCGAACCGCATCAGGGGGCACTACTGGCAGGCATCGTTGCCTCCGTGGAACACCTTGCCGGGCTTGACGAGTCGACGGTGGGAAAGCGTCGGCGCCGGGTGGTCGCCGCGTTGGAGTCGGTGTACGAGTATCTGCAGCGGCTGGGCTTCTACCTGGTGTCCTCGTTGGAACAGCTCAACCAGGTGTCGGTGATCGGGGCGCCGGAGAACCGGGTTCCCTTGGTGAGCTTCACCGTCGACGGGGTGCCCGCGGACAAGGTGGTGCGGCGGCTGGCAGACAACGGGATCTGCGCGCTCGCGGATGTGCCGTGCCGCGCGCTCGCGCGGATGGGTGCCGACGATTTCGGTGGCGCGGTGACCATCGGACTCGGCCCGTACTCGACTCCCTACGAGGTCGATCACCTCATCCGGACGTTGGGGTCGCTCGGGTAACGTGACGAAGGCCGCATCACTGTCGGTCGTTCGATCCAATCGGATCGGCGCTTGTCGGCATCGCCTATTAGGTTGGAGATCGTGGAGGAAATTCGCCCTGAGCAATCATCCGCCCGGACGAGCGCAGGGCAGGGAAACTCCGAGCGGCTGACCGGCGACGAGGTGGCGGTCTGGCTTGAGGTCGTCGACGGCGGCTGGGCGCTGATGGCGCAGGTGGCCGCCGGATTCAGCGCGCGCGGTCTGTCGGTGTCGGATCTACGACTGCTCGAGGTGCTCGGCACTCGTCGCGAGTTCGGGATCAGCGAACTCGCGGCTGCGGTCCACATCGGTGTGAGCACGTTGTCGCGACAGATCGCCCGGCTCATCGAGAGTGGTGACGTGGTGCGCGTGCGGTCGGACACCGACGGTCGGCACCGCCTGGTGCGGATGACGGAGGCGGGACGGCAGAACCTGGACCGGCACCTCGAGCTGCGTGACGAGCTCGTCCGGACCTACGTGGTGGACTCCCTGACTCCCGAGGAGTACCGCGCGCTCGGTGCGGCGTTCGCCAAGATCGCTGCCGTATGCGATCCCGCGTCGCAGGCCCGCCGAAGGTGATGCGCGCCGGCAACGGTCTCCACTCATCACACCGTGAGCAGCACCTTGCCGATCGCCTCTCCGCTGTCGAGCCGGGCATGCGCGGACTCGGCGTCGGCGAGATCGAAAACAGAGTCGATGACCGGCCGAATGAGGCCGTCGGCGATCTTCGGCCACGTGTGGGCGCGGGTGCGTGCGACGATCGCTGCCTTGCCGTCGGCCCCGTCCAGGGGCCGGGAGCGCAAGGTGGTGCCGAAGACCGCGGCGCGTTTGCTCAGCAGTGTGGCCAGCGAGAGTTCGGCCTTCGCACCGCCCTGCATGCCGATCACGACGAGCCGCCCGCCGGTGGCGAGCGCCGCCACGTTCCGGGCGAGGTAGGCCGCTCCGACGATGTCGAGGATGACGTCGGCACCCCCCGCGTCGCGGATGATCTCGACGAAGTCCTGGCTGGAGTAGTCGATGAGGATATCGGCGCCGAGTTCGGCGCAGCGTTCGAGCTTCTCCGGGGTGCGCGCGGTGACCGCGACCCGCGCTCCGAGCGCGTGCGCGAGCTGGATTGCGTGGGTGCCGATGCCGCTGGAGCCGCCGTGGAGGAGGACCAGCTCACCCTCGCGGAGCGCGGCAGTCAGCAGCAGGTTTGAGACGACGGTGCAGGCCACCTCGGGTAATCCTGCTGCCGACACCAGGTCCGCCGACGGTGGGATCGGTAGCAGCAGCGGTGTGGCCACCGCCACGCGCTCGGCGTACCCGCCGCCCGCGAGCAGTGCGCAGACCTCGTCGCCGACCCGCCAGCCGATCACATTCGGCCCGACCTCGCTGATCCGGCCGGACACCTCCATCCCGAGGATCTCCGACGCACCCAGCGGGGGCGGGTAGAGACCGCGGCGCTGCAGCAGGTCGGCGCGGTTCACTCCGGCGGCGACCACGTCGATCACCACCTCGCCGGGAGCGGGCTGTGGATCGGGGACTTCGGTCAGGTTCAGGTGCGAGGTGTCGGGGTCGACGGTGATGGCACGCATGCAGCCGATGGTAGGCGGGGTCGGCGATCATGCCCGCGCAGTCTTACCCGAAATCGCTGACGTACCCTTGTCCGGCAGGGAAGCGTGGCAGAGCGGCCGAATGCACTCGCCTTGAAAGCGAGCGTGCCTAAACAGCACCGGGGGTTCAAATCCCTCCGCTTCCGCAGTGTGATGAGTCGCGACATCTGTGACACCTGAGTCGCGTCATCGGTTACAGATTTACCCCGGCTATCGGCCGGGGTTTTTCTGTTGGTTGGGCCAGTAGTTGCGGTCGGGGTCGATGTGGTGGCTGGCGATGATTCGGTGATCGGTGCGGGCTACGACGATGACCGTGGTGGTGACAAGGATCAGGACTGGTGTCGCGGCGTGTTGGCGGCCGATGCCGAGGTGGTGTAGTCGGCTGGCGTGGCGCAGGGTGAGTTTGCCGAATTGATCGACGGTGTCGTGGCGTAGACGGAAGTGGTCGAGGTGGTCGGCTGCGGGGTGCGCTTTGGGTAGAGCGTGGTAGGCGATGGTTGGTGTCGTTACGTGGCGCAGCGCTCGATGGGGTCGTCGGGTGTTGAAGATCGTGGCGAAGCTGTCGAGCTGGGTTTGCAGGTCGGTGATGGTTGGTGCCGCGGGTTGGGTGTGGAGCCAGAGTTTGAGTGTGCGGTGGAATCGCTCGATTTTGCCTTGGGATTGCGGGTGGCCGGGGTGTCCGTTCTTCTGGATGATGCAGAGGCTGGCGAGTAATCGTTCGAAGTCGTTGTGTCCTTTGGTGAATCGTGAGGTGTAGATCGATCCGTTGTCGGTGAGTGTGGAGGACGGGAAGCCGTGGTGCTCGGCAGTGCTCAGGAATCCAGACACGACGTCGGGGCCGCTGACTCGTCGGTGGGCGCTGCAGCCGAGTAGGTAGCGGGAGTGGTCATCGAGCCAGGACAGGATCTCGACATCGGCGCCGGCGTCCAATCGCCAGTGGGTCATGTCAGATTGCCAGCATTCATTGGGTTGGGAGGCTTCGAATCGCCGGTAGGAGCTTTTCGGCCGCTTGCGGGGTTGGGGTGTGACCAGTGTGTGGGCGTGCAGGATGCGGCGGATGGTAGAGGTTGAGGGCACCGGAAGGTGTTGATTGCGTAGGTGCCATTGCAGGGTCAGCGGACCGGCGTCGAGTCCGTCGCGAGTCAGTTGCATGCGCAGCGTCACGATGGCGTCGATGACCTCTGCCGGGGTGCCTCGGGGGTTGCTCAGTGGTCGCCGTGAGCGGGGGTCGACCGCCTCGAGTCCATCTTCTCGGTAGCGAGCGAGCAGGCGGTAAATGTGTTGGCGTGAGATCTGGTAAGTCCGGGCAGCCTCGGTGACCGTCAACCGGCCAGAGACAACTTCGAGGACGACGACGCGCGCTTTCGACATCCATCAGGAGTGTTAACCATGTCGCGACTCATCAACCGTCGCCGCTGGTGTCACTCATGTCTCGACTCATGTGTCACCTATGTCGTGAACTCACACACTTCCGCTTCCGCCATAGACGCGTAGTTCAAACCCCGCGCGAACGAAAGGACTGGTGTCCGTCGTTCAGGGGTGAAGCTCAGGAGCACAGCCGTCAGGCTGGGCTCCTGTTGTGTTTGGTGGTAGCGCTGACCACGAGGGATTGGCTCGGCCTTGTTGGTCCTCGCGTTCGTGCTGTCGGTTCCGGCGTCCTGGTCGTTGCTCTTCGGCTTCGCCTGCTCGTGACGTGTCAAGGCGTCGTATGGCCTATTCATCCTCGAAGTTGATGCGGTCATTAACGGGGAGGGTTAGTCACAGAGTGAAAACTAAGGATTGCTAGCTGTGGCACGTACCTGATGCATTAAGTTGTCGATGTTAGCGAGAATATCGACTAAGTAGACGAGTGGAACGAGAGCGATATCAGCAGGTGCTCGGCCATTGTGCTCTGAGAGTATGTTGATATTCTCGCGATAGTTGTGGGTGGCGTTTCTCCGCGCAGTCCATAAGCTCTTCAGGCGAGCGTCGCGCGTAGTAGCGGAGTCGGGCATAAGAAAACCCTCATACATTTGTTCAGTGGCGGTGTGTGCTCTATTTAGAGGTAGCATAACCAACGTCTTTATTCGCTCTGGTAAACGTGGCTCGATCCGTGATATGCATTTTCCAACTGCGCGCGGTGTCATTAGCTCACCAACACCTTTGCCTCCGTAGAAGCTATCGCCAAGGATATCCATTGCAGTAAATGTAAGCATTAGTTGAGTCGTGGGGTCGGATGGATACCTTAATATTGCACTTACTCGACTAAGGAGTTGTTCGAAATCCAGCATCCACCTCTGATGCATCCCTGGGGAGTAGTGCCCATTTGCATCCGCGTACGTCACCGGATCATAAAGTTGTCGGATAGCGTAGTTCATTCGCATTGCCCACCACTCGACAGCATCAGAAAATGTAGCCTTGTGTAGCGAAGTCTCGTCGATGAATTCCTGGTTGTGTGGATATAAGTTGGATTGATGGGATAAGTGGTCTAGCACATCTAGCCGATCGGGACCCGAACCCGGATCATGTCCTGAGATTTGACGGCCGAACGCATACACAATTACCTGGCCGATTCTGGGTACTCCAAATCCCCACATTGTAGGCAATAGATTGCTGAGCAACGGCACGAAGTAACTTCCTCCGAATACCGCACCTTCAAGCAGCCCACCCGATGACTCGAAGAGGACTTTTTCAGGGTTGCTCTGTTGTTCGGCGATGGCCTCATCAACCGATTGGTGCCGCAGTCGCAAGAATATCTGGGGCATCTTAACCCATCGATAAAGGATCGGATTCAAGCGAATGTCGTGTACCGAGTGGTTAGGAAATAAGAGCGTTTCAGACCCGCTTTTGTCAAGTAAAATCAACGAACCAAGTGAATTGCTTCCCATACGAATTGTATCGGGCACGTCTTCGTCAGGAGCTGCTATGACTTCGCGAAAGATTCCTTCAAATTGGAGGCCAAGCGTCTTCTCGGCGGATCGCCGAAGGAAATCTTCTCGAAGCTCCCTGCCTAGGTTCTCGTCAACGCCGCCCGGCACCTCTGGAGTTGGAATAGTGCAGATATCGAACCGGCTCTTCTTCAGAGGAGGACCATGCAACAGCGACGATTTCAGAACTTCCTGTGTCGGCTTCGATGAGACTTGCCATATAGTCGAGCCGTTCGGTGGCGCGTGTGTAGCTTCGAGCCCAAGATACGATAGCAAACCCCCGGGATTGCCGCCGTATACAGCTGGGGGCAGGTCAATCTTGATGGAGTTCGTTGACTGCTTCACAATGATGGACTTTAGCTCTCAAGTCCGACACCATGAGCAACCTAACAACGCATTTTTTGCCTATCACCATGCTGGTGCATAGGTCTCTGTGGCCATCAGAGGCTTCCGGCATGATTATGTCCATCGCGATGCCCTCGATCGCTCGGTTGGAGCCTTCCCGTCAAGCAGTCTTCCAGTCGGACTACTGAGGTTCGATAGCCACGACGTTCCTTCCGCACTGTGATGAGTCGCGACATTGTTTACAAGCAGTGTCGCGACTTGTTGCGTTTGTGGGGGCTCAGCGGGTTGTGGTCGTTGGGGTGGTTGGTAGTCGCGGGTTCGGTCGATGTGGTGGGTGGCGTCGCTAGCGTCAAAGGGACACAGTATGTCCGATCGTCGGGGGTGTAGGCATCAGCGACGCGTTGGTCGGTCGGGCGAATGAGTGAGAGCGGCTACGTCGTCTCGGGGAAACCCATCTCAGTTGGGTCGCGGTGCGCACCGGCCGGGAACGAGTCGGCGATGAGCGCATCGACACTCGCTCGCCAGCCACTGCCGGGCTCGACGGCCTCAAGCAGGTAGGCGATGACGCAGATGGTGCCGAAGACGCGCTCGATCTGGTGCAAGTCGGGACGTTCGGGGTCGAGGGTCGGGACGAGCTCGGCGAATACCGGCAGGTGCTGGATTCGCACCGGGACGCCGAGCGGGGTGAGCTGGCGGTTCCACAGGCGTCCGTGGTGGGCGCAGATGTTGCGCACGATCGCCATGTGTTCGAGCCAGTTGGTCAGCGGAGGCTTTCGCGCCCATGCCTGGCGTGCCGACTTCGACGCACCGGGTTTCACCGTCACCCTGAACCACTCGGCGAGCGCCCGCTGGTCGCCCGCGACCATGCCGGCGTAGAGCTTCGACAGGTCCGAGAAATCCAACAGGTCGGTCAGCACCCAGATCGGTATCTCGCCGCCGTAGTGCTGGTCGTGATGGTCGACGGTCTCGTCGCGGCCCCGCGCCCGGCCGATGCGCCCCTTCGCGGTGTTCCACCAGTGCGTGCTCGGCCTGTGCGTGGCTGTCGATGACCATGCCCCGGTCGGCCAAGCGCTGGGTCTGATCGTCGATCGACAGCCAGGGCTTGAGTGGGCGCGTCACGCTGAATGTCCCTACAGAGAGAAATCCGGCCCGCTCCCAGGACAAGTCCTGGTGCGGGCCGAACGATTACCTAAAGGCTAGCACGGGTGTGGGACACGCCGGCACAGCGTGGGCAATGCTGGTTCGCTCGAGGAGGTGCGCGCTGCCGAGGAGGCGCTCGGTGAGCCGTTACCGCCGCGGTGGGTCGCCTACCTGACGGGGCCTAGTCAGCTCGAGTTCGTCGAGGGCGGATCCTGGCCCTCCGGCGCTGGTCGTCGTTGTTATCACGGGTGGCCACGGCGGTTGTCTCGATGCCTCCGCTTCCGCAGTCCGCCGATTCCTCAGGCGTCGTCCGAGTGCTCCTCGCGCTCGCGCTTCTGATCGGCATGCAGTGACCGCACCCGACGCTCTTCGCGGAGCACCTCGACATGTTTGGTGCGCTCTGCCTCGAGCCATTCAGGCATCTCCGCAAGGAGCGCATTGATCTCGTCGGTGGTGAGCGCCTCGGTGACCTCACCGCGGGCCAGGCCGGACCGGGAGATCCCGAGCTTGGCGGCGACGAGATTCTTGGGATGCGGGCCGTGGGCGCGGAGGTCGCGTAACCACTGGGGCGGATCGGCTTGCATGGCCGCCAGCTCCGCGCGGGTGATGGTCCCGGAACGGAACTCCTCGGGCGTCGCCGGCAGGTAGATGTCGAGCTTCTTGGCGGCGGTAGCGGGCTTCATCGACTGCGAGCTCATGGTCGCAGCGTATCTCCGGGGTAGCCTCAACCCGATGAGCCCGCCCGCAGATGCCGCCGACGAGCCCGGCTCGACGGTCTTCCGGCTGGCGTACGTACCCGGCACCACGCCGGGGAAGTGGGTGCGCATCTGGTCCGAGCGCCATCCGACGGTCGAGCTGGAGATGTCCGTGCTCGCCGTCGCCGACACCGCTGCAGCGATCCGGGCAGGCATCGCCGATATGGCCATCACCCGACTCCCCGACGCGCTCGCGCACGGCGATCCCGGTCCGCACCACACCATCACGCTGTACGAGGAGACGACGGTGGTGGTCATCCCCAAGGATCACCTACTCACCGCCGGGGACACCCTGACGCCGTCCGACCTGGGGGACGAGAACCTGCTCTGGCCACTCGACGAGCCGCTCGCGATCGACGATCGTCCCGGCCGCGCCGTCGACCATTGTCCGGCGACAACCTCCGACGCAATCGAACTCGTGGCGGCGGGGGTGGGGTTGCTGGTGGTTCCGCAGTCGCTCGCGCGGCTGCATCATCGCCGCGATCTGGATTATCGGCCGGTTGCAGGCCTCCCGACCAGTACCGTCGGGCTCTTGTGGCCGCAGCCGACATCGGAGTTGGCGGATGAGTTCATCGGCATCGTTCGTGGACGCAAGCCCAACTCGTCGCGTGGAACGGGCGGCCCCCCGGCGAAGCGGTCGGCGAAGGAGAAGGCGGCTGCAAAACGTGCCGCCAGGGAAGCGTCGGGAAGGGTGCCGCGGACACCGAAGGGTAAGGGCCGCAAGCCGAATCGCTCTCGTTGACCGCTGCGCATCGATCAAGCCCCGCACCCAGGCGTGCGGAAGTCTCGGCAATTGTGCGCGCACGGGTCTCGGCCTACGCGGCCACCGGTGCCTCGCCGCTCGCGAGAAGGTGTGCATAGCGCCCGCCACGGGCGAGCAGTTCGTCGTGGGTGCCGCGTTCGGCGATCCGGCCGTGGTCGAGCACCACGATCTGATCCGCGTCGCGGATGGTGGAGAGCCGGTGCGCGACGGTGATGGTGGTGCGGCCCGCGCTCGCGGCGTCGACGGCTGCCTGCACGGCGCGCTCGGTCTCGTTGTCCAGGGCGCTGGTCGCCTCGTCGAGCACCAGAATCCGCGGATCGCGCAACAGTGTGCGCGCCAGCGCGATTCGTTGTTTCTCTCCGCCGGAGAAGCGGTGTCCGCGGGCTCCGACGACGGTGTCGTATCCATCGGGTAGCCCGGCGATGAGATCGTGCACCTGCGCGGCACGCGCAGCGGCCTCGATCTGCGCGTCGGTGGCGTCGGGACGGGCATGGCGGAGATTGTCGCGAATGCTCGCGTGCAGCAGATAGGTCTCCTGCGATACGACGCCGACGATCCGTGCGAGGTCGGCGAGCGCGATGTCGCGCACGTCGACACCGTCGATGCGCACCGAACCGGTGTCGACGTCGTGCAGCCGCGACACCAATGATGCGAGAGTTGTCTTGCCCGAACCGGTTTCGCCGACCAGTGCCAACGAATCACCTGCGTGAACATCGATGTCGATCCCATGTACCGCGTCGCGCTCGGCGCCCTCGTATCGGAACGACACGTCGTCGAACTTCACGGCGCCACGCGGATGGGCCAGCGCCACAGGCTGTTCCGGGTCGGCGATGGACATCGGGAGGTCGAGATACTCGAAGATGCGGCTGAACAGCGCGAGGGAACTGGTGATCGTGACGCCGACGTCGAGCAGGCTCATGAGCGGCCGGAACAGCGCGGCCTGCAAGCCGGTGAACGCGACGAGCGTGCCGATGGTCATGCCGCCGGAGGTCGCCGGGAGCCCGGCCACCAGGTACAGCAACGCCGGAATGGTGGCGAAGATGATGTTCATCGTCGCCATCCGCCAGCGTCCGGAGAGCTGCGAACGAACTTCCAGATCGACCAAATGATGCGACGTGTCGGTGAATCGTGACGCCAATGCCGGGCCCGCACCGAGCGTCTTGCTGAGCTGGATGCCGCCGATCGACAGCGATTCCTCGATCTGGGTCTGCATGTCGGCGAGTGCGCTCTGACGCTTCGTGGTGATCTCGCGACGCATCCGGGCAACGGTGCGGGTGAGCCAGATGGCCGGCGGCAGCACGATGAGCGAGAGCAGCGAGAGTTGCCAGCTGAGGGCGACCATCGCGACAACGGTGCCCACCACGGTCGTGACGTTGGCGGCCACCGAGGTTGCGGTGGTGGTGACGACGGTCTGCATGCCGCCGATGTCGTTGGTCAGCCGCGACTGCACCTCACCGCCGCGGGTACGGGTGAAGAAGCCCAGCGACTGTCGTTGCAGATGGGCGAAGACGCGGGTGCGCAGGTCGTGCATCACCTGCTGTCCGACGGTGGTGGAGATCCAGGTCTGCAGTACGCCGAGTACCGAGCTGACCACGGTGATACCGATCATCGCGGCCACCGCCCAGGCCAGCAGCGTCACGTTCTTGTCGGGGATCGCGGTGTCGATGACGGCACGGACGAGGAATGGATTGGCGAGTGTGATGGTCGACGCCGCGACGATGAGGACCATCACGACGGCGAGGCGTAACCGGTAGCGGCTGAAGAGTGCGGCGATGCGTCGCAGGCTCACCGGGTTGTCGGCCAGTTGAGCGCGATCGGCGGGATCACGCCGCGTCGCGGGTGACGAGTTGCGGGGGCTCATTCGTGGAGTGCCCTCCCTTCGCAATATTACTGAGGTTTCCTCAGCACAGTCTAGCGGATTGCTGAGGTAGGCTCAATACCATGTCCGGAAGCCTCAACGACGGCGATCGCGAATCACTGCGCGACCTCGTCATGACCACCGCCCGCGCTCTGCGGCACCGGTGGTTCGACGCGCTCGGCCCGTGGGAACTGTCCCCGCACGAGGTGCGTGCGCTGACGGTGGTTGCGCGCAGCGAGCGCCCCAGGCTCGGTGAGGTGGCCCAGGAGCTTCGCATCGCGCCGCGCTCGGCCACCGAAGTGATCGACCGTCTCGAGGAGCGCGGCCTCGTCGAACGGGTTCCCGACGAGCAGGACCGCCGCGCCCGCTGTGTGCGTACCACCGACGTCGGCCGCGACCTGCTCGCAGAAATTCGGCAAGCCCAAGGTGTCGGGGCCGACGACTATTTCGGCGTCCTGAACGCCGACGAGCGTGAGCACCTCGCGCAACTGCTCCGCAAACTCAACGCCGCCCATGCCGGAGAAGGTCGTCGAACCGGGCGGCATCCGCACCACTGATGCCACCTGTGGATGAGGTCGGTGCCGACACCCCCGACCGCTGGCAGAATCCCGGTCTTATGAACAGACTGATGGCAATCGTGACGGTCGGCTGCGTGGCCGCGATGGGAATTCTGCTCGGCGCAGGGCACGCCGACGCACAGATCGACCGGGGTACCTACCGGTACTGCAACACCGAATATCAGGGCAACCGGGTGCCGGTGCCGTGGTGCTCAACCGCCACTGTCAGCGGTGGGCGATTCAGCCCCGGGCCCGGCGTGCGGGGCTATCCCATCATCCCGACGCGCGACGGCGGCTATGTCGAACTCGGCCGAGGCGACGGGCTGAAGATGCACACCACCGCACACGGATATGCGGGAGCCCAATACGTCGGCAATCGCGTGATCGCCAAGTTCGTGATGACGCGACTGCGCTGATTGAACGCCCGCGCTGATTGAACGCCCGCGCTGATTGAACGGCGCGCTGAACGAGCGGGCCACCGAGCTGCGCCGATCAGGCTTGCAGCAGTTCGTCGATCTGGTTGGTGGCCTGCGTTGCTCCCTCGACCATCCCCATGTCGAGCACCTTCTGCAGGCCCTCGGCGGTTTCGTAGGTGCTGACGTAGGTCGCCACGGTACGTCCGTCCTTCTCCACGAACGAGAACTCGTTGTGGGACATGGGCAGTGAATCGACGGGAGTGAAGTCCTCGTTGGCGAAGCCGTCGCGGAAGGTGAATCCGTTGGGCTCGTCGACGGTGTCGATGAGCCAGTACCCCGCAAACTTCTCGCCGTCGGGTCCGGTCATGTAGTACGTGACGCGGGCGCCGGGTGTGAGGCTGTGTTCGACGAATGTGGCGGGGTATTGCGGTGGCCCCCAGATCTTTTCGAGCTGACGGGGGTCGGCGTAGATCTGCCAGATGCGTTCCACGGGGGCCGCGAACTCGGCAGTCATCGTGAGGGAGCGCTGGTCGGGATTCTGGGTGACGTCGATGACGGGCATGGGGCCTACTCCTCATTCGGGGTCGCACGCGGCGGGTCCGCGGCGATCAGATCGTCGATGCGCTCGACGCGGCCGCGCCAGATCTGCTCGAGTTCGGTGAGCATCTCCGACACGGCGCGGACGGCCGTCACTTCACCGGAGGTGATCTGTTCTCGACCCCGACGGTGCTTGGTCAGTAGACCGGCACGTTCGAGCACAGCGACGTGCTTCTGGACGGCGGCAAAGCTCATGTCGTAGTGAGCTGCCAGTGTCGACACGGAGTACTCACCGGCCAGAACCCGACGCATGATGTCGCGGCGGGTGCGGTCGGCGAGCGCGTGGAACATGGCGTCGGCCTGTTCCTCGGTGGTGTCGCGCACCCACACAACATACAACCGATTGGTTGTATGTGTCTACTGCTGCTCGTTCGCCTGCTTGGCTCCTGCGGTCTTCTTGGCTCCTGCCGACTTCTTGGCGGTTGTGGTCTTCTTGGCGGGCGTCTTCTTCGCCGCCGTCTTCTTCGCCGCCGTCTTCTTGGCGGCGGTGCGCTTTTTCGCCGGAGCGGCCTTCTTTGCCGGGGCCTTCGGTGCGGCCGCCTTCTTCGCGGCAGCCTTCTTCACTGTCGTCGCCGGGCTATCTGGCGTGGATTCGACTGTCCCGCTCTGTGTTTCGTCATCACCGGTGGGTGGGGCGATGGCCGCCACCGGCGCCGCCTGCTCCACTGCGGCGCGCTTTGCCACTGCGACGCCGAGCCCCAGCGTGATCGCCACCGGCCATTCGATGGCGCCTCCGGCGGCCAGGGCGGCCAGCACCCCGTAGAAGGCGAGCTGTCGGGGCGGCGGTACCGCCACCTTTCCGACGAGCGGCAGGTTGATGGAGAACCGCTGCGCCTCGCGGACGAGCTTGGACACATCGTGGTGCCCGGCGAGAAAGCCGCGGACATCACCGAGGGCCGTGGCCCCGGCGCCGAGGACTCCAGCACCCGGGACCGAAGTCCCTATTTTCTCGTTCTTCGCCGATTCGTCGTCCCCGGTACTTCCGGAGGTCGCCGAAGTTGGGATACCCTTACCGACCATGACGAGATCACCCGCTCTCTCGGACCCGAGGCTCTCGTCGACTCGGGCGTCCGACTCGTCACTCCCGCGCTCGAGCACCTCTACACCGTGCTCGTCCGCGTCGGGATCCTCACCATCGAGGACTGATCCCGGCAGGCCACCGGCCAGCCGGTCGATCACTCCGGGCATCGTCGTGGCGACGCCCGCTGCGATGAACGCGGCGGCGAAGGCCTGCGCCCACCCCACCGGTCCGATCGGGGTACATCCGAACACCTGGCTGACGCCGGGAATGCTGATGATTCCCGCCATCACGACGAAAGTGCCAACGTTGGTGGCCACCACCAGCGGCCCGTGCGAATCCATCAGGGTTTCCATCATCTGCGTCACCACGAGACCCACCAGGCCGATCGTCGACGCGCGTGCTGCCCGGCCGCTGAGCCGGCCGAAGGTCCACGCCAGCGTGGCGCCGAGGGTGGTGAACACCCCGCGCACCGCCACCGCACGCCAGATCGTCGACTCGTCATGCGGACCGTGCACGTCCGGATCGCGTTGTGGGCTCACCGCCAGCGCTGCGGCGGGCAGCGCGTCGGTGAGCATGTTCACCAGCAGCATCTGACGCGCGTTGAGCGCGGGCGATCCGGAGAACAAGGTGGTGATCAGGGCGAAGCTGACCTCACCGACGTTGTGCCCCAACAACACCGACACCGCCGACTGCACCCGCCGCCACAGCTGTTCACCCTCGTCGAGCGCCGGGATCATCGCGGCGATGTCGCCGTCGAGCAGCATCACGTCAGCGGCCATCCGCGCGGGATCACTACCCTCGGACACCACCCCGACGCCCACCGCTGCCGCGCGGATCGCGGCGGCGTCGTTGGCGCCGTCGCCCACCATCGCGGTCACCAGACCGGCCGACTCCAGCGCCTGCACCACCTGCACCTTGTGCTCGGGCGACATCCTGGCGAACACCTGGTGCGTACGCACGGCCGCAATGCGCCCGTCGCCGTCGAGTTCGTCCCAGGCGGTTCCGGTCATCACCTGATCGGCGCCCACCGCCAGGCCGAGGTCGCGGGCCACCACCGCGGCGGTCACCGGATGATCGCCGGTGATCAGCCGCACCTCGATACCTCGGCTCGCCAACTCGGCCAGCAACGGCGCCGCACCCGGACGCAACGTATCCGACATTCCGATGGCGCCCAGCATGTGCAACGACGACGCGCACAGTTCGGCCATCAGATCCGGGTCGGCACTCGCCGCGGCGGCCTGCTCGGCGGTCAGCACGCGTTCGGCAACGGTCAGCACACGCAGCCCGTCGACCGCCATGCGATGCAACGTCTCGGTGAGCTCGGCACGCTGCCCGGGTTCGACGGCGGCCATCAGTGTTTCGGGCGCTCCCTTGACCATCAGACGACGCCCGGACAACGCCGCCGCGAACGGCCGGTTGGACTGGAAGGGAAGGAACGCGTCGAGTTCGGGGTATCCCAGGCCGGCCGCGACCGCCGCGCGGTGGATGGCGGCGTCGGTGGCGTGCTCCACCGTCCCCGACCTCGTCACCAGCATGGTGGCTCCGGCGGCGGTGAGCACGGCGTCGTCGTCGGCGCCGGTCGCCGGTGAGATCGCACGCACCCGCAGGCGGTTCTCGCTCAGCGTTCCCGTCTTGTCGAAACAGACCGTGTCCAGACGGGCGAACGCCTCGATCGCCCGTGCGTTGCGCACCAGGACCGACGATCCGGTGAGGTCGCGCGCCGACGCCGACTGTGCGAGCGTCACCCCCAGCGGCAGACCCTCGGGCACCGCGGCCACCGAGATGCCCACCGTTTCCGATGCCGTCTTGCGGACGGGAGTGCCGCGCAACAGACTCAACACGCCGACGAGAGCGCCGCCGGTGAGGCTCCACGGCAACGCCCGTTTGGTGATCTCGCCGAGTTGGGCGGCCAGTCCCACAGTGCGTACCTCGCGCGGCGAGAGTGCCAGGGCGCGACTCACCTGCGTGGCAGGTCCGGCCGCAGTGACGATTGCCCGCACCTTGCCCGCGACCACCGTGGTCCCGGCGAAGATCATTCCGGTCCGCTCGGCCAGCGGCGCTCCCGGGGTGTCGGCAGTGTTCTTGCCGACGGGAAGCGATTCGCCGGTCAGCGCCGACTCGTCGACCTCCACCGTGTCGGCGTCGAGGATGCGTCCATCGGCCGGCACCACTTCGCCCGATCGCACCTCGATCACATCGCCCGGACGCAGCAGGCTCGATTCCACCTCGTCGTAGCCGTCTGAGCCGTCGGGATCGGTGATATCGATCATCCTGCGCGCCAACGGTTCCTGACGGGCGAGCATGCGGTCGAGCAGACGCTCGGCGTGCAGCGACTGCTGCGCGGAGATCGCCGTGTTCAACACCAGTACCCCGCCGACCATCGCAGCGTCGAGCGGGGAGCCGAGCAGCGCACTCGCCGCCGCTCCGGTGGCCAGGATCGGCGTGATCGGATCGTCGAGCTCCTCGCTCATCGTGTGTAGGAAATCGGACCCCAAACCCCATGCGCGCAAGGCTGTTTGGCGGGCGAAGCGAATGGCGGGCGACGAGGCCGCAACCTCGATCGGACCGCTGGGCTCGGGCACACGCACCGGCCGGGGCAATAGCCGACGCACCTCGTCGAGTGGCATCGAGTACCAGTCGTGCCCCGACTCGGGGAGCGGGACGGGGTCGGTGAACACGCGATAGCCCGAACCGAACCCGGCCCAGAAACCGTACAGCGCCGACGCGGCCACAGACGTCGGACCGTCGCCCGGAACACCCGGGATGAGCATGAGGGCACCGAGCAGGGAGGCTCCGGTGGCCAGCGCGGTTCCGCGGAATGACGCATCTCGTGCGGCTGGCAGGGCGTGGACGATCCGCCAGGCGGCGGTGAGATCGGGGATCAGGATGTCGGCGTGCCACGGCAGTGCCGCATCGTCGCCCACCATGCCGATACTGAGATCGGCGATCTCGATCGCGTTGTCACCGGACACGGTCAGCAGCGCCAGGGTGGCGCCGTCGTCGTGCAGTTGCTGTGCGCAGGATGCCAGCGATGCCTCGAGATCGTCTGCGACGGGCATGATCTCGTCGAATCCCTGAAGCAACGAGTGCAAGCCCTCGTCGTGGATTCCGACCACGCGCACACCCGCTTGCCGGGCTTCGGCGAGTAAGGCGGTGGCCAACGGCCGGCGCAGATGGCTGACCAGCACCCGTGCTGCCGGGTCGGCGTCCGGGTCATGTCCGCCGTCGCCGGTGATGTCGGCAAGCCGGTTCCAGCCCGGCGAAAGGCGACCGTCGGCGAGCGCCGCGGTGGCCCGCTGCCATGCCGCGGACCGCGCCGAATCATCCACGCCGACAACGCGAGTGACAGCCAACTCATTGGTGAAGAGCACACGCGGATCCACCAGCAGCGTGTCCACCTCGTCCAGGCGGCGCAGTGCGCGCGGATTCATCACCAACGCTCCCTCGCGCTGGTGCAGGCCACGGCCGACCGACGCGCCGAAGGTCTCATGCACACTGCGCGCCGGGCGCGGCGCGGCCACCACGGCCGCCTTGGCGGCGGTCATCAGATCGGCGGCCACCGCGAGTATGGCGGCCCCGGCCAGCCCGGCGTCCATCGCGATCTCCTCGCGCGGCCGACCGCTGTTCTCGGTCGGTCGGGAGGGACGAACCGACGGCGTCGGGATCTGGTCGAACTTGCGGGCGTGGGCGGCAAGTCGCGGCTCGACGCGTTGCCAGGCGCGCATCCCGTTGAGGGTCTCGACGGTGCGGATCGCCTGTGCGCACGTGGTCACCAGGGCACTGGTCGGCGAGGCAGTGGCGGCCGCAGCGGCCGCCTGCAGCGTCGACAACAGCAGTTCGGCGCCCTCGTCGCCCAGCCGGTGCTCCAGCGCGCCGCGCACGCGCGGGTGGAAGTTGGCGACGGTGATCGGGGCTGCGACCACCTGAGAGAGCCGGACCACCGGGAACACGGTGGTGACGACGGACGCGGCGAGGAACATCCCCGACACCCCGGTGCCGACGAGATCCGCGGCGAGCACGGTGGCATCGCCGGGCAGCGACGGCAGCGCCGTGGGGCGCGGCTGTGCACCGGGAAGCGCACGACGCTCCGCCTCGGCGACAACCGTGGCGAGTTCGGTGGCCGACGGTCCGCCGGCGGCCACGGACACGATCACCCGCGAGAGCGGACCATTGACGTGGACGTCGGTCACCCCGGGCAGGTCGGTGAGTGACTCGTGCACCGCGGCCGACACCGCGTCGAAATCGCTGTCGAGCCCGCGGACCTCGATCCATCGCGTGTCGGGGGTTTCGGTGACTCGCCGGGCCGGTGACGCCCCCATCGCCTCGGCGACCATCGCCGCCGAAGTCCCAAGGGCTGAACGGATCTCGTCGGACGACGAGGTGATCGCGTCGGCGACGGCATCCCCGGCCGACCGTCCGGCCCTGACCGCGGCACCCGCGCCGAGCAGCGTGGCGCCGACCGCTATCCGGGTCGCTCTCGCAGAAACCGACATCACCGACATAACACCCTCCTCTTTCGACTTTACGGCCCGTGCCCGCCCAGGTCACCGTGAGGTCCGTCGCGCGAGGTCGCCGGTGTCCCCGAAAGTTGGGGCATGTGCCGATTGGCTGCTCTCTCTAGGGTTTTGGTTGACCGGGATCACCGGCACCCCGCACACCGGCACCTGCACACGGTCAGGTGCTCACCAAAGCGATCGGAGAACTCATGAAGAAGCTATCGGTGACCAAGCCATCGGTCACCCTGGCCGCGGCGCTCGCATGCGCGGGAGCCGCACTGCTGGTGGGTGCCCCCGCGCACGCCGACGTCGGGTCCATCACGGTGGCTCCCCCGTCCGGCGGCTCCTACGCGAGCAGCTGCACGTACCGCGTCACCGGAACCGCCACCGGCAACTCACCGGTCAGCCTGCAGCAACGGGTTCCGGGTGCAGGCGAGTTCACGCCCATCGGGGCCGGTGCCATCCCGGTGAACGGCCAGGTGGGGTTCTCCTGGACTCCCGCGGCGGCGGGCCACTACACGTTGAAGCTGGTGCAGGGGAGCACGTCGGCCACCGAGGACGTCGACGTGGTGAACGGACTCAACCTGGGCAGCCTGTGCATGGCCATCTGACACCATGGCGCGCGAGCACGGCGGTCAGCGAAGAGGGGCTTCGGTCATCTCGGTGACCGTCGTGCGCACGCGACCCGTGCTGTCGATGCCAGTCCACTCGCACCGCCGGCCGGTTTCGGCCACGACGGTCACCGCGACCGGTCGCCCCGACGGCATCGCGCGCACGCGCACTGCTCCGCTGGGGGTGCGCTCGAGGGCGTCGACGATCACGGTGCGGGCGTCTTCGTCGAGCGGGCCGGCCGCATCGATGCCCGGCCGGTCGAGGAGTCGGTCGTCGAGCAGGCTCACCGTGACGCCGCGACGGCGCGCCCTCTCCACCGCCGAGTCGACGTCGGGCGTACATAATGCTCTGGACCGCAACAGATCTCGCAGCCGTGATTCGGTGAGTGCGCACTCCGTTCGGGTGGCGGGATCAACCGGTGCGCCGCTGGCGAGGTGGAGCAGCAGCGGGCGGGCCAATGCGGTGACGGGTTCGAGTTCACGGGCACGTTCTTGTGTCGCCGCTCGTGCGGCGGCGGCCATGCCCGCGGCTTCGGTGGCGCGCCGCCGGGACTCGACGAGGTTGCGTGCCAGTGTCCGGTTCACGTTCGCGAACACGATCGAGATCGCGACGAATCCTCCCGACGGTCCGATGAGCAGGATGCCGGGAACCACGTCACCGACCTCGACGGACGACCACGCGCCCACCACGACCAAGGTCGCAGCGAATCCGGCCACCGCGAGAACCGGTCGCCTGCGCATCGCGAGGATGGACACTACCAGCGCGGGCGGCCCCGTCACCCACAGCGGAACAATCTCGACGTGGCCCGGCGCGAACAGATACACCGCGCACATGCAGGCCGGCGTGGCCGCGACGATGAGACTGCCGACGCGTCCCGGCCGATCGGTCCGGCCGGTCACCAGTATCGCCGCCGACACTGCCAGCAGACCGATGACCACGACCGGAACCCACCACGGCTTCTGTGCCGGACCGAGCGCTGCGGCGAATCCCATCGTGGCGACGATCAGCGCGGCAAGTAGCCGGGCGGTGGGGGACCGCAGGCCGAGGGGATCGGTCGCGTCGACGGGAACCGACTCATCGGGTTTGTGCCACGTCAGCGTGAGGGTGGTTCCGGACCCGGGCACGGAGACGATGGAGGCGTCGCCACCGGGCACCTGGCGCATCCGTTCCTCGATGGACATGGAGAGTCCGAGACGCTCACGGGGTGTGGCCGAACGATCGAATCCGGGGCCCTCGTCGGCGACGGTGACCTCGACCCGATGATCATCCACGACGACATGGCAACTCCGCCGGCAGTCGCGAGGCACGTGACGAAAGCAGTTTCGCGCCGCCTCCCCGGTGGCGCTGGCGAGAGCGGTGACCGCCGACGAGGGAAAGGTCTGTCCATGCCGGTCGCCGGCGGCGCTGCTGAACACCATGGTGGGGTCGTTGTGCCGAACGGCGTCAGCGATGGCAGCCCCGACACCGGCGGCGTCGGGGTCCATGTCCACAGTGGCCTCGCGCAACGTCGAATCCATTGCGGCCACCGTCGCGGCGGCGCGGTCGGGCAGGCCGGCAGACCCCGGATTGCGTGCCGCCTCCAGCAGGTTGGACATGATCTCGTCGTGGGTCAGGGCGCGGGCGAAGGCGCGTTCGGCGCTGCGCGCGCGAGCGGCCGCGGAGTGCTCGGCGAGTGTGACCTCGTGGCGGAGGTCCGGTCGAGTGCGGCGGCGGTGCGCAAACCCGACACCCCCAACGCGAACGGCACCACCGCGAAGGCCGCGCTGCAGGCCGCATCGGTGATCATCGTCGCGGGCGAAGACACCCCCTGCGCCACGTCACCGGTCACCTTGATGGTGACGGCTGCGGTGATCAGGTAGAGAGCGGCAGCGTTCGGTGCCCAGGCGATCATCGCGCAGATGCTGCCGAGCACGACGAACGGACCCAGCCAGAACACCGTGGCGTTGTCCAGCGGCCTGCCGTCCCAGGCGGGCCACCACAGCGCCGCCGCCACCAAGACGCCCAGGGCCGCCAGACGAGCCCACACACGAAGCAGGGCCGCCTTCGATGAGAACAGGCTGTGTATCCCTACGACGAAACCGGGTAACGCCGCGCAGATCAATGCCGCCGGCGTCCACCACGGTGCGGAGATCGCACGAGCCTGGGCGGCAGGCAACAGGAACGGGAGGAATACCGAGTAGGCGACGCCCGCGAAGAGGCCGTAGTAGCGCCGGGTGCGTGCGACCGCCGAGGTCGAGTCGGCGAGTCGGAACACCGACGTGGACAACATGTCTCGACGGGAACGAGCGAACCCGGCGCGTGTGGACCGATCTCCTCGCCGAGGCCGCCACGCGTTCACGGCAAGGATTATGCCCCCCGTCGTGTGCATTGTCCCGGTACTTTGCGAAAGGAAGGGTCACTGACAATGACGGATTTCGCTGAATCCGAAAGGGGAACGTGATGTGGCGAATTGGGGCTATCGACGATCACGATTCGGTGATCGAAGGCTTGAGGGCCTTTCTCGCGGATTCAGCGGATATGCGGTTGGAGAGGGGCGCGCACTCGGTGTCGGACCTGCTCGCGCAGCTCGGTTCGGATCGGCTTGATCTCGTCGTCCTCGATCTGCGACTCGGTGACGGGTCGTCTCCCGCCGACAACATCGATGTCCTGTCGGGCGCAGGTATGTCCACGTTGATCTACACGTCGGGCGACGAGCCCTACCTGGTACGCGAGGCTGCGGCCGCGGGCACGCTCGGCGTGGTGCGGAAGAACGCCACCAAAGCGGAGGTGTGCGCGGCCATCCGGGCCGCGGCATCGGGTTCTACTGTGGCATCGATGGATTGGGCGGCCGCACTCGACTCCGACCCGCACTTCGTGGATCTCTCGCCGCGGCTCCGAGAAGTGTTGGAGCTCTACGCCTCCGGCGGTTCGGGTGCGCACGTCGCCCGAGTCACCGGCCTCGCGCCCGACACCGTCAACGAGTACATCGAACGCATCCGCGCCAAGTACCGCGAGGTGCATCGAGACGCCCCCACCAAGACCGACCTGTACAAGCGGGCTCTTGAAGACGGCTGGCTGCCCATGCCGCGGCGGGACTCGGGCGACTAGCGAACAGCGGCGGTGTCCCCAAAATCTGGGGCTTTCCGGAAGTGTCGCTCACTGGGATCGTTCGGGTTGTGGCGCTTGGCGTCTCGGGCCTTCGGGCTCTCCTCGACGAGAAGGATGGGCGATGACCAGGGCAAGAGGGAACGGGTCTGCGCAGAGGGTGCGGGCGGCCGCGGCCGGTGTGGGGATCGGGGCGGTGCTGTTCTGGGGTGGCCAGGCCGCGCTGGCCCCGGCGGCGGCATGGGCCGAGCCCGCGGGATCATCGGACTCAGCAGGTTCATCGGACTCAGCAGGATCATCGGACTCAGCAGGTTCGTCGGGCTCGGCGGTGGGTGCGGACGGATCTGCCTCCGAAAGCGGGTCCGGTAGTGACACCGACCCGGCTCCCGCCGCCGGAGGCGAACAGTCCGGCACATCCGAACAGTCCCACACTTCCGGCGACGGGGTTGCGCCCGACACCGCACCCGAGGCATCTCCACAGCCGGAATCCCCGGATGCCACGCAAGTCGACTCGACACCCGCGGCCTCCACACCGCCGGTGGCTTCCATGCCACCAGCCGAACCGTCTCCGGTCATCGCGCCCCGGCAGCCCGAAGCAGGTTTGCCGAATCTGCCTCCGGTGCTCGGCAATTCGTCCCCGAGCGCCTCGCCCGCGCCGGTGGAGGTACCCACTCCCGCGCCCACCACGGCCCACGTTGCCGCGACTCACCCCGACACCGAGACGTCGACCGGGCTCGACGCGCCAACGGTGCAGAAGCCAACGGTGCAGAACGAGCCTCAGCAGGTCTCCGCCATCGGGTATGCCACCACCGAGATCGCTCAGCAGGGGATCGTGGTGGGCTCATCGCCGGCACCGACGACCACCCACCATGGCGTACCGGTGGTGAATGCGCCGACGAAGTTCGTTGCGACGGTGCTGAGTGTCTTGGGATTCAATCCGTTCGCCTCGCAGGATCCGAGTGCGCCGGCTCCGGCTCCCGCGCTGGTGTTCGCTTGGGCGGCATGGCAACAGGTCAATCGGCGCTTCTTCAATTCCTATCCAGAGCTCTCGCCGTCGACCCAGGTGGTCGACACCTCCACCGGTGTGGTGACCGGGTCGCTCGGCGCCACCGATCCCGATGGCGATGTGCTGACCTACACCGTGGTGACCCAGCCCGAACACGGCACGGTGGTGATCAACCCGGACGGCACCTACACCTATACGCCCGACCCCGCGTACGCGCACTCGCTCACCGACCCCGAGAGCACGGCGGCCACGACCGACTCGTTCACCGTCACCGTGACCGACGATTCGCCCTCCAACGCCCCGCACTGGCATCTGCTCTCGGCCACGTGCGCGTCGGGACAGAGTGCCTCGGTCACCGTGCCGATCACCCCGGAGAATCAGTCACCAACACTCACCGTCACCTCGACCACACTTCCCACCACCACAGTCCAGCTCACCCGGGCAGCTCCCCCAGCGGCGTCACGATCAGTGCGGACGGCAAGTATGCCTTCGTGGGTGAGACCAGCGGGGACAAGGTGGTCATCATCGACGCCGATCCCACCAGCCCGACCTACAACCAGGTTGTCGCGGAGGTACCGGTCCAGGCCGCGACCGGGGCGGTGGCCACCCCCGACGGCAAGACCCTCTACGCGGCGAGTTGGAGCGCGGCCAACACGGTGAGTGTGATCGACCTCGATCCCGCGAGCCCCACCGCGGGCACCGTCGTCGCGACCATCCCGGTCGACGACGAGCCGCAAGACCTGGCGATCAGTCCCGACGGCACCACTCTGTACGTCACCACCGACACCGGCGTCCGGGCCATCGACATCTCGGGCGGTTCGACTCAGGGGACGGTCATCGCGAACTATCTGCCGGGCCGCGGATTCACCGGGGCGGCGGTGAGTCCGGACAACACCAGGCTCTACCTCACCGGTGGAAGCGAGGTGTCGGTGATCGACATCGACCCGGACAGCAGCACCTACCAACAGGTGATCGCCACGATCCCCGCACCGGCGGCCACCGGGGCGGCGGTCAGCTCCGACGGCAAGACCCTCTATGTCAGCGAACAGAACGCCAAGACCGTCGTCGCGATCGACGTCGATCCGCAGAGTCCTACGTACAACCAGGTGATCGCCACCTACCCGCTCGACGCGAAACCCTACGACGTCGCGCTCACGCCCGACGGCACCCGCTTCTACACCGTCAATTCCGGCGACACCGTGACGGTCACCCCGACGGGCGTGCTGGCCGGAACCGCCACCGGCTCCGACGCCGACGGAGACACCCTGACGTATGCGATCAGCGGTGGGCCGACGCACGGCACCGCGACCATCGACTCGTCCACGGGCGCGTGGACGTACACCCCGGACACGGTGGGATCGGTGGTCGGCGACAGCTTCGTCGTCTCCGTCGACGACGGGCATGGCGGCGTCACCTCACAGACGGTCACCACCAACGCGGCGCCCACGATCACCGCCACACCCACGGAGCAGGGCGCCGCCACGGTGTACACGGTGCACACCTCCGATGCCGACGCGGAAGCGGTGACGGTTGTCGCGAGTACTGCGGCGCACGGCACCGTCGTCGACAATCACGACGGAACCTGGACGTACACACCGGACCCCGCCTACGCGCACCAACTCACCACACCTGGCTCCGACAGTGTCACCTTCACCGCGACCGACAACCGCGGGGGCACCACATCGACAACGGTCACCCCGACGATCAATCCGTCAACCACGCGCCGACGGTGGTCTCGTCGACCTCGACGAGCAGCGTGGTGAGTGCGTCGACCACCTTGGCGGCCGGGGAGGACCCCTTCGGTGTTGAGGCTCTCGGCCCGAATGGCGCCACGATCGCGGTAGTCGACTTCAGCAGCAACCAGGTGAGGATCATCGACGTGCGGACAGGGTCGTCGTCCTCAGTCCCGGTGGGAACGGCTCCGGCGTTCATCGCGGTCAGCCCCGACGGTGCCCAGGCCTATGTCACCAACGCCAGCACCGTGTCGGTGATCGACACGGCCACCGGCACCGCCATCGGTGCCAAGATTCCGGCGGGGAGCAACCTCTGGAGCGTCGAGGTGAGTCCCGATGGGAAGTACGTCTATGTTGCCGGGGAGAATTCCAACACGGTGTCGGTGATCGATGCCGCGTCGGCGCACGTCATCGCGTCGGTCCCGGTGGCAAGTCCCTACGGTGTTGCCGTCGCGCCGGACGGTTCACGCGTCTATATATCGAGCCCATCTGCGGGTACGGTCACTGTGATCGATGCCGCGACCAACACCGTCGAACAGACCATCTCGGTCGGCGGGTCCCCGCAGGGTGTGGCGGTCTCGCCGGACGGGAATGTCCTCTACGTCGCCAATTCCCAGTCCCAGTCGGTGTCGGTTGTTTCGCTCGATCCGGATGATCCGGCTACGTATCGCACTGTGACCGCGACGATCCCGGTCAGCGGTTCGCCGCTACAACTCGCGGTAAGCCCAGATGGGAAGAGGCTCTACACGACGGCGGGTAACACAGTGGCGGTCATCGACACCGAAACTCATGAGAACCTCGGGCAGATCAGCGTCGGTACCAACCCTATGGGGATTGCGCTGAGTCCCGACGGCACCACCCTGTACGTCGCCAACTCCGGCGATAACACCGCCACCGTCGTCCCGATCGGCGTGACCGGCACCGTCACCGCGACCGACGCCGACGCCGACCCAGTCACCTACGCCGTGACCACCGAGCCGACCTCGGGCATCGTCACTCTCGACCCGGCCACCGGAAAGTGGCTGTACACCAGCGACACTCCGGGCACTTTCGCCGCCGACAGCTTTGTGGTGACGGCGTCGGACGATCATGGACTGTCCACCTCGACAACGGTGACCATCCCGTCGACGGGTGCGGTGAACACCTGATCCCGGCCGTCATTCGACTGCCCGACGAACGTAACCGGCGGCGACTGCGGCTCGAATAGTCCGGTGTGAGGGTGCGGCACCCGGCCGCCCCGCGAAAACCGGGAGACACCATGAGGCGACTCGTCACCCAACCGCGCACGACGCAACATCGCGTTGCCGCGTTCGCTCTGGCCGCCGCAGCCTGCACGCTCGGTCTGACCGCATGCAACGCCGACACCACGTCGGCGGCACCGAGCACGACCACCCAGACCACCTCGGTGGTCACCGTGACCACCACCGTCGCCGCACCCGCGCCCGGGGGCGGGGAAGGTGACACCGGTTCGCCCACAACCGGTTCCGATGCCGGCGGGTCGGGAGGGCAGGGCGGCCGAACCACGGTCCACACCGGCGGACAGACCACCGCTCCCCCTGTTACGCCCGGAAAGGATGTGAACGCATCGGCGTTCGTCGGCGAGTGGCTACGACACGCCAGTCACCTCGATATCAACGGCGACCGCACCGGCGAGCTGGTGATCGGTTCCGGCGCCGTCGACGTGGAGACGTGGTCGCTCACCTGGGTGCCGCTGGGGCGCGGGATCGTGCTGACGATGGGGCATCAGATCTCGAAAACCGGTGCGGGCGTAGGCGACATCACCTCGGGTCAGACGGTGACCGCCCATCTGTCGACCGGCGCCCACGACGGCGCCACCCTGGTGACCAACGGCCTCGGCGACACCGGCGGGCCGCTCACCTGGTGCAGCGAAGCATCGGCGGGCACACCGGAATGTGGTGCATGAGAAGCGCGGGAGGCGGATACTCGGGTGCATGGGTAAGGCTCTGGCCGCTGCGTGCGTAAGCGTCGCCGTCCTGGCCGGAATCGTTACCGGCCCTGGGCAGGCGGACGCGAAGGTGGCTGCCGGAACCTACCGGTGGTGCAACATCACGGAGAACCACGTCAGAATGCCGGTGCGAATGTGCCACGTCGTCACCGTTCGCAACGGGCGCGTGTACCTCACCCGCGACATGTCCAGCCGGATCACGTCGACGCCCACCGGTGGTTATTCGGATTGGCCGGGGGTCAGGTGCGTCGTCCGTCGGACGTACTTCGGCTATCGCGGAACGTGTTTCAGCAGCGTGCCGCGGATGTCGGACACGTTCGTCATGACCAGGATTGCGGGCTGAACCCGCTCGATCCGCCTACAGCCAGTCGCGATGCCGGAAGTTCACGTAGAGCGCAGTCACGATCACGACGATGAGCACGGAGCTCACCACGAACCCCGACCACTGCGAGAAGCCGGGGTAGGGCACGTTCTGCCCGTAGAAGCCGGTGATCGCAGTGGGCACGGCGATGATCGCCGCCCATGCGGTGAGCTTCTTCATCACCGTGTTCAGCCGTGCGTCGGCCAGCGAGAGGTTCGTTTCGAACACCGTCGACACCATGTCGCGCAACGATTCCGTCCACTCGGCCGCCCGCAACGTGTGGTCGTAGAGGTCGGCGTAGTGCGGATCGAGTTCCGAGTTCGCATGCTCCCGTGCGCGATGCCGTTCGATGGTGGCCAGCACCTCCCGCATCGGCAGGATGACGCGCCGCAGCACGACGAGGTCCTTACGCAGATCGTAGGTCCTCATCTGTAGTGCGCGGTTGGGGATCCTCTCGTCGAACAGCATCTCCTCGAGGCCCTCGATCTGATCGTCGAGACGCTGCACGGCGTCGAAATGACCGTCGACCACCACGTCGAGCAATCCGTACAGCAGTGCGCTGGGGCCGAGTCTCGCCGCATCGATCTCCTCCCAGCGATCGACCACCGCATCCATGTCGAATCCCGGCCGCAGTCGCACGGTGATGAACGCGTTGCCCTTCATGAAAATCGAGATCCTGTGTAGTGAGAAGGATTTCGATTTTCGGTCGCGCGCGATCGGGCCGGCGACCACCGGCGGTGGTGCGTCATCGTGGTCGCCCTGCTGCTCGGTGAGCGGGTGGTCGACGTCGCTGACGCGGTCCACGGCATAGACCATGACGAACACATGGTGCGCGTAGGTGACCGCCTTCACGCGCTCTGCTGCCGCAATGGTGTCTTCGATGGCAAACGGGTCGAGGTCGAGTTCGTCGGCCAGATCGTTGAGGGTCTGGTGCGAGGGGCAGTCGAGATCGGCCCAGACCAGTGTGTCCGGTTCGTCGATGAGGTCGGAGATCGATGCCAGATCGAATCCGTCGACCTTCTCTCCGTGACGCCAGATCTGACCTCGCACGTGCTCGGCTCCCATGGCGCCATCGTGCCACGCACGCGCAGGCCTCGGGCGTGACCGGATCGGGCGACCTGCCATGATCGGCGCATGGCCCAGCGCATCGCCTCACTCACCGGTGTCCGGGCGATTGCCGCACTCGCCGTCTGCTTCACCCACGCCGCGTTCTGGACCGGGCATTACACCGACGACTACCTCGGACGCCTCTCCGCCAGGTTCGAGGTGGGCGTCACCGTCTTCTTCGTGCTCTCCGGCTACCTGCTGTTCACGCCATGGGTGCGCGCGGTGCGCGCCCACACGCCCACACCCGACACGGGTCGCTACCTGTGGCATCGCGCCCGCCGGATCCTGCCGGCGTACTGGATCACCGTGATCGCGGTCTACCTGCTCTACGCGGTCTACCTGCCGGGCGGTGAGGCGCCGCAGACCGGTACCGGCTGGTCGGGATTCTGGCGCAACATGACGCTCACCCAGGTCTACGGGCTCGGACACCTGCATTCGGGCTTGACCCAGATGTGGAGCCTGGCCGCCGAAGTGGTGTTCTACCTGCTGCTGCCGATTCTCGGCTGGCTGCTGATCGTCGTGATCTGCCGCCGCCGCTGGCGCCCCGACCTGCTGATCGGGGGGCTGGTGGCGGTGGCGATGATCAGCCCGGTGTGGGCAGTGGTGGTGGCCGGCAGCGAGGGGGTCAATCCCACGGCACGACTGTGGGCGCCGGCGTTTCTGAGCTGGTTCGTCGTTGGGATGGCGCTCGCGGTGATCGCTCCGCTGGTCAGGGCCTGGCGCACGTGGACGTGGCTCGCCGCGGCGGGCATCGCGTTTCTGGTGTCCGGGTCGGCGATCGCGGGGGAACCCACCATCACGCCGACCACCGCGTCGGCGACGATCGTCAAGCACGTGCTCTATCTGGTCGTGGCCATCGGACTGGTGGGGCCGCTCACTTCAGCCGACCAATCCAGCGGCTGGGCCCGCCTCTGCGGCAGCCGCATCGTCGAGTGGCTCGGCGAGATCTCCTACGAGTTCTTTCTCGTACATGTGATCGTGCTCGAAGTGGTGATGGATGTGCTGGGGTGGCGGGTGTTCACCGGCAACATCGTGGTCGCGTTCGTGCTCACCACCCTGGTCAGCGTGCCGATCGCCTGGGCGTTGCACCGTGCCACCAGGCCATTGTGGGCGGCCCGAACCCCGAAACTGCTCGAACAGCGCAGGTAGAGTGGATATACGGGTGAGTGATCGCAGTTCACCCACTCTTTCCCATACCCACCGGCGCAACCGAAGCCGGTCGAGTCGAGAGCAACGTGATGGCCCAGAGCAGTATCCCGGACCCCGGTGCCGGTAGGCCCGTGCCACATCGGAATGTGACGGCCGCCGACATCCGCGCGTGGTGCGACCGCTCGTGTGTGCCCGGCGATCGCGGCGAGCTGTCGGATATGAGCGCGTTGCTGGTGGCGTCGGGCTACCTGACTCCGGGGGGCCGGGCGATCCTGGTGCGGCGCATCTCCACCGGCCTTCCCGTCCCCGACCTGCCTGGCGGATTCTCCGAGCTGCGTCGCCTGCAGCGGACGATCATGCAACTCGAACACCAACTCGACGGTTCGATGGTGCCCGGCGTGGTGGCGGCCGTGATGCGAAACCGGCTCAACGGACTGGTGCGACGCCGCGAGGAGGCACGCAAGGCGGTCGTGACCGCCAAGGGTGTGTTCGCCGGCAGCACCCGGGCGATCCGCAGGGAACGCCGCGAGAACGTCTACCTCGAGATCAACGAGCGTGAGCGACTGTTCGCCGGACTGCTGTGCACGCCCACACCCAACGTCAACACGGCACACCCGGTGCGACGTGCCGGCAACGTCGCCGTCGAACGGATCGCGGGCGTGGTGGGTCAGGTCGCGAGCAGATCCGGCTATCCGCAGGCGGAACAGTGGGCCGCGCAATTCGCCAACAACTCCGCGGCCGACGGACCCGTGGGCAGCCCCGGCTCGTCGTACTTCGTGGACGGCTACGAGACGCTGCTGTTCGTGGCGGCCCACTACTACGACCGCATCGTGATCAACCCGGCCTGGCGTTCGGATCACTTCGAGGTGCAGCGCACCCAGGTGAATCTGCACGCCGAACTCGCCGAGATCGCCGCGGACGTGATCGCACTGCGCGCGGTCCGGATCGACCTGGACCGTGCCAAACGCAACGGCGGATTCGATCGGGCGTTCGCCGAACAGATCGATCAGCGGGAAACCGTGCTGCGCCCGGTGTGGACGGAACTGATCGACCGGGTCCAGGCGCTCGCCGAGGTTGCCCACGTCGTCGAATCCGCTGCGGTGGAACTGCAGATCCTGGCCGAGTACAACAAGGCCGCCACCATCGACGACCGTATCGATGCGCTCATCGCGCGTTCGGGCGACCGGGAGATCTCGGTGGACAACGCCAAGCGGCTCACCGAACAAGTGCGCAGCGGCGAGGAGCAACTGCGGATCTACCGCGATGTGCTGCAGGGAAACATCGCACGCATCTCGCCTGCGGTTCCACGCGAACTGCCCGCGCGGTACGAACCGTCCTGAGGGGCGTCAGCGGTCGCGTGCCGGATCGGCGTTACCTGTCAGCGCGACCATGATCTCAAGTAGTCCTTCTCGGTCGCGGTGAGACGACGCAGACTGTGGGCCTCGATGTCGACCACGGCCATCTGCGTGCTCGCCACACAGGCCGCCCGCTGCGCATCGGGTGCCTCACGGCCCCGGATCTCGTAGCCGATGGTGAAATCAACCGACCGAAAACCCTTGATCCACATGCCGATTCGCAGTGGGGAGTCGTCGTGGCGTAGCTGGCTCTGGTACCGGATGTCGACGTGCACGATCATCGCGCTCTTGATCAGCGGAACGTACTCGTCACCCGCGGTGAGCAGCCACTGGATGCGGGCTTCCTCCATGAGGGTGACCATCCGCGCGTGGTTGATGTGACCAAACGCATCCATGTCCGACCAGCGCACCGGAATCTGCGCGGTAAAGGCGAACTCACCGGCGCCGAGGCCGCCGCCACCTGCGGGTATCGCAGACCCACCAGAATCATTCGACGTCGTCACGGATCTCAACTCTATGTCGATCCGGTGCGGACGGAACTCGCGGGTTTGACGCGTCGTTCACGGTCAGTACGCTGGGCGGCGTACCCAACCCTGTTACGTGTGGGGCTGGTGTGACTATCGGAAGAGGTTCCCATGGTGAGGCGCGTGCTGGCGGCGGTCGCGTTGACCTGTGCCGCGCTCGCCGCCGCGCCCGGCCTCGCGCAGGCCGCGCCGAAGCCGCAGCCGGTTGCCAAGATCGCCAAGATGCAGACGCTGAGCCCCCTGCGCACCGACATCTGGGTGTATTCGCCGTCGATGAAGACCCGTATCAAGCTGTCGGTGCTCACCCCGGCGTATGCGTCCGGGCCGCGCCCCACCGTCTACATGCTCGACGGGGCCGGTGCCGACGGGGATGTCAGCGACTGGATCACCAAGGGCCATGCGGGCCGGTTCTTCGCCGGCCAGAACGTGAACGTGGTGCTGCCCACCGGCGGAAAAGGCAGTTTCTACACCGACTGGCAGAAGGTCGACCCCAAGGTCGGCAAGCCGATGTGGGACACCTTTCTCGCCAAGGAGCTACCGCCGGTCATCGACAAGCAGTTCCACGGCACCGGCCGTAACGCGGTGATCGGTCTGTCGATGGGTGGGCAGGCGGCGTTTGCGCTCACCGTGCGTCATCCGTCCCTCTATCGCGGTCTGGCGTCGCTGTCGGGTTGCCCGCCGGTGTCGGGTCCGGCCAATGAGGCGTATGTGCGGACCACCGTCGGCCGCGACGGTGGCAACGCCACCAACATGTGGGGACCATTCGGTTCGGCCGGCTGGAACGCGCACGATCCGGCGCAGCATCTCGATGCGCTTCGCGGCAAAGACATCTTCATGTCCGCGGGCTCGGGTGCCATCGGCCCGCTGGACCTGCAACGCAAGATCGGCCCCGATGAGGGTCCGCCGGAAGCGGTCACCGCCTCGTCCTCGGCGCTCGAACTCGGCGCCTACCGGTGCTCGCTGGAGTTCGCGGTGACATTGCGTTCCAACAACATTCGCTACACCGACGGCTTCCGCCTGATCGGAACACACACCTGGGCGTACTGGGAGCAGGACCTACCCGCCGCGTGGCGCACGGTCTCCCGCAGTCTGTACTACTGACTTCCCGTCGAGCGTGCCCGGATCTCTGTCGAGCGTGCCCACATTCCCGTCGAGCGTGCCCACATCCGCGTCGAGCGTGCCCGGATCTGTGGTTTCGACAAGCTCAACCAGCGGGCGGTGGTTTCGACGAGCTCAACCAGCGGGCGGTGGTTTCGACAGGCTCAACCAGCGGGCGGAGGAGTCGAGCGTGCCCGGATCTCTGTCGAGCGTGCCCGGATCGGTGGTTTCGACAGGCTCAACCAGCGGGCGGTGGTTTCGACGAGCTCAACCGGCGGGCGGTGGTTTCGACCAGCTCAACCAGCGGGCGTGGTTTCGACAAGCTCAACCGGCGGGTGGTGGGGTTGAGCGTGCTTGCTTAGTGCCGCGAGGCCCAGTCCTCGGCGAAGGCCAGGAACACGTCGTTCTCGCCGATGTCGGTCACGGTCACGCGCACACCGTCGCCGGCGAAGGGGCGGATCACCACACCCGCTTCGATCGACGCGGCCGCGAAATCGAGTGTCTTCTCGCCGAGGTCGATCCACACGAAGTTGGCCTGCGAGTCGGGCACCCGGTAGCCCGCAGCGCGCAGTCGCTCGGTGACCCGGGTGCGCTCGGAAACCACGTCCTCGGTACGGGTCAGCAGTTCGTCGCCGGCCCGCAGGGAGGCCACCGCGGCGGCCTGAGCCACCGAGTTCACCGAGAACGGCACATGCGCTTTGCCGAGTGCGACGATGACCGCGGGATCGGCGACCGCATATCCCACGCGGAGCCCGGCCAGTCCATACGCCTTGGAAAAGGTGCGCAGGACAACGAGATTCGGAAACTCCACACGCAGCTGCATCGCGTCGTAGCGTTGCGACGACGTGGGCCGCATGTACTCGTAATACGCCTCATCGAGGGCGACGACGATGTCGTCGGGCACGCGTTGCAGGAAAGCGCGCAAATCGTCGGCGTCCACGACGGTGCCGGTGGGGTTGTTGGGGTTGCAGACGAAGATCAGTCGGGTGTGCTCGGTGATCGCGTCGGCCATCGCGGCGAGGTCGTAGGTGAGGTCGCCGGTGAGCGGAACCTGGACGGGTGTGGCACCCACCAACCGCGTCGCCAACGGATAGGTTTCGAAGGAGCGCCACCCGAACAGCACTTCGTCGCCGGGGCCGCTGGTGATCATGATCAGGTTCTGACACAAGCTCACCGAACCGCATCCCACCTGCACTTCGGCTTCGGTGACCCCGAGGTGCTTGGCCAGCGCGGCGGTGAGCTCGACCATCCCGTTGTCGGGGTAGCGGTTGACGTCGGCTGCCGCGGCGGCGATCGCAGCACGCACGCTGGGCAGCGGGCCGAAGGTGACTTCGTTACTGGCCAGCTTGATCGCACCGGGAAACGTCTTGCCGGGCACGTAGGCGGGCAGGTCGTCGAGGTCGGGACGGATGCGCAGGCTCACCCGTCAAATGTAGGCGTGCGCGCGCAGAGGCTCAAAAGTGATCCGGTGAGGGGGCGGCTCACCGGGTCGGCCGGGCATCGGGAGCGCGCGACAAGGCGGTTTGCTTCGGGCCGCCGACGGTGTGTAACCTAACGCTTCGGCAGTTCGAAAGGACTCCGCCAAGGAGGCGTGCCAGAGCGGCCGAATGGGACTCACTGCTAATGAGTTGTCTCGCTAAAACGGGACCGGAGGTTCAAATCCTCTCGCCTCCGCCACCGCGGTCACGCTGAGCGCGGACAACTGAACAACGCTACGCGCCCGTAGCTCAACGGATAGAGCATCTGACTACGGATCAGAAGGTTTGGGGTTCGAATCCCTACGGGCGCACCATGAGAACCCGGACACACAGTGTTCGGGTTCTTTATTTCGGCCGGTCCCGTACCGCTGGTTGTCGGTGGTGATCACGCAGGAGTCGCGCAGCGTCGCGAACGAGGGCTATGGGCACGCTCGACTGGCGGTTGGGCACGCTCGACGGGGATCTGGGCACGCTCGACAGAGATCTGGGCACGGTCGACAGAGATCTGGGCACGCTCGACGGGATTGTGGGCACGCTCGACTGGCGGTTGGGCACGCTCGACGGGGTTGTGGGCACGGTCGACGGGATTGTGGGCACGCTCAACCGAGGAAGCGGGCGGCGTGTTCGGTCAGGTCCAGCAACGGCTGCGGGAAGATGCCGAGCACGATGGTCACCAGGGTGCACACCGCGATCGACGAGGTGGTCAGTGCGCTCGGGGTCACCACGTGCGGCGCATCGACGGGCACGTCGGCGAAGAACATCGCGACGATGATCCGCACGTAGAAGTAGGCGGCGATCGCGCTGCTCAGCACGCCGATCACCACCAACACCCCGGCGCCGCCACCGGCTGCCGCGGCGAAGACATCGAACTTGGCGATGAACCCGCTGGTCAGCGGGATACCGGCGAAGGCGAGCAAGAACATCGAGAACATCGCACCCACCAGCGGATACCGTTTGCCCAGCCCGGCCCACTGAGTGATGTCGGTGGCCTCCCGGCCCGACAGATGCGGACCCGACGGCCGATCGGGTTCACGCACCACGGCCACCGTCGCGAAGGCACCGAAGGTCGAGAAGGCGTACGCCGCGAGGTAGAAGAGGGTCGCGGCCAGGCCGGCGGTGTCGAAGGCGATCACGCCGAGCAGGATGAATCCAGCGTGCGTGATCGACGAGTAGGCGAGCATCCGCTTGATGTCGGTCTGGGTGACCGCCAGCAACGCGCCGACCACCATCGTCAGGCTCGCCACCACCCACAGCACCGGCTCCCAGTCCGATTGCAGCGCGCCGAAGCCGACGTAGAACACGCGCAACAGCGCGCCGAACGCGGCCACCTTGGTGGCGGCCGCCATGAACGCGGTCACCGGGGTGGGTGCCCCCTGGTACACGTCGGGAATCCACGAGTGAAACGGCACCGCCCCGACCTTGAACAACAGCCCCACCGCCAGCAGCCCGAGCGACACCACCCCCAGGGTGGTGTCGGCGCCGGGGGCGGCGAGGGCGCGCCCGATGTCCGACAGCCGCAGCGATCCGGTGGCCCCGTACGCAAAGGACGCCCCGAACAGGAAGAAGCCCGAGGAGAATGCTCCCAGCAGGAAGTACTTGAGTGAGGCCTCCTGCGAGATCAGCCGACGCCGCCGCGCCAGCCCGCACAGCAGATACAGCGGCAACGAGAACACTTCGAGGGCGACGAACATCGTCAACAGATCACCGCACGCACCGAACAGCATCATGCCGCCGACCGCCAGCAGCGTCAGCGGGAACACCGCCGTGGTCACCGCACCCGCCCGGGTGACCTCGTACTCGGCGTCGGTGTTGGGTACCGCCGCCCCGGACGGCGTGAACATGTCCGCGCGCACCGAGCCGAGGGCGGTCGCGGCGGCGGCACCGGGACCGTCGCTGAACCGCCGCGGCGAAGCCGACGTGGGGGGCACCACCCGTTCGAGCCGTCTCTCACCCATGAACGCCACCGAGAGAACCGCGATCAGCAGGATCAGTCCCTGCAGGAACAGCGCGGGCCGGTCCATCACCACCGCCCCCGACATCACCGTCTCACCCAGCCCGCCATCGCGTGTGTGGGCCACCGTCACCACCACCAGCGCCGCGAACGCGGCCACCAGGCCGCCCAGCGACAGCACGAGCTGACTCACGTAGCGCCGACCGCGCGGCACAAACGCCTCCACCAGCACGCCGAGCACCGCGCACCCGAAGACGATCAGCATCGGCGAGAGCACACCGTAGGCAATGCTGGGTGATGAGATCGCCGCCAGGACCTCGGTTCTCACTTGTGCCCTCCCTGCCCGGCCGCCGGTACAGCAGGCGCCGGATCGGTCTGATGAATGGTCGTCATCGTGTGTTCGACCGCGGGATCGATGCGGTCGAGCAGAGGCTTGGGGTAGATGCCGAACAACAGCAGCAGAGCGAGCAGCGGCGCCACCACCACAATCTCGCGGCCGTGCAGGTCGCGGACCTTCCGGGTGGCTGCCCCGGGCCCCTCGACGGCGCGCACCGGTCCGCCCGTCATTCCGCGGACTGGTCCGCCCATGATTCGTTGGTAGGTCCACAGAATGTAGATCGCCGACAGCACCAGAGCACTCGACGCGACGACGGCGGCCACCGGATACCGCGTGAATGTGCCGACGAGGACGAGGAACTCGCTGATGAAGGGAGCCAGACCGGGCAGCGAGAGCGTGGCCAGGCCGGCGATCAAGAAGGTGCCCGACAGTACCGGCGCCACCTGCTGCACCCCGCCGTAATCGGCGATGAGCCGGCTACCACGCCGCGACACCAGGAATCCGGCGATGAGAAACAGTGCCGCCGTCGACAATCCGTGGTTCACCATGTACAGCGTCGACCCGGACTGGGCCTGTGTGGTGAGCGCGAAGATGCCGAGAATGATGAACCCGAAGTGGGATATCGACGTGTAGGCGATCAGCCGCATCACATCGGACTGGCCGATCGCGAGTACGGCTCCGTACACGATGCCGATCACCGCGAGCGCCGCTATGAGGGGTGCGAAGTAGCGCGACGCATCGGGAAAGATCTGCAGGCAGTACCGCAGCATCGCGAAGGTGCCCACCTTGTCGACCACCGCCATCATCAGCACCGCACCGGCGGGGGTGGCGACCACGGCCGCGTCGGGCAGCCACGAATGGAACGGCCACAGCGGGGCTTTCACCGCAAACGCGAACATGAAGCCGAGGAACAGGATCGCGAGCAGGCCGGAACTCGCATCGAGCTTGCCCGACGCCGCCGCGTCGACCACCACCCGCAGATCGAACGTTCCGCCGCCGAGATCCGACCGCGCCGTCACGACGTACAACCCGATCACCGCGGCCAGCATGATCAGACCGCCGAACAAGTTGTACAGCAGGAACTTCACCGCCGCCCGCGACCGCGTGACACCGGTGGCGCCGGTACCGAATCCCCCGATCAGGAAGTACATGGGGATCAGCATCGCCTCGAAGAAGATGTAGAACAGCAGGATGTCGAGGGCGACGAAACTCATCAGCACCATCGCCTCCACCGCGAGCATCAACGCGATGTAGGTGTGCGGGCCCTTCTGACGCCGACCGGCCGAATGATCCAGTGAGCCCGAATGATCGGCGTCGCGCCACCCCGCGACGATCAGCAGTGGCAGCAGTACCGTGGTCAGGACCACCAACACCAGGCCGATGCCATCGAGTCCCAGCGTGTAGCCCGTGCCCAGCGACGGAATCCAGGGGTGGTCCTCGACGAACTGATACCGCGCACCGCCCGTGTCGAACCCCACGGCCAGGCCGAGCGACAGCACCAGCGCGGCCACCGAGACGCTCAGTCCCAGCCACTTCGCGACGTCGGGCCGGGTGTTGGGAACGGCGAGCACCGCGACGGCGCCGACGGTGGGCAACACCCACAGAATGGTCAGCCACGGGACGCTCATCGCACCGCCACCACCATCAGGGTCGCGAGGATCACCGTGGCCCCGGCGAACACCGACAACGCGTAGGAACGGACAACGCCGTTCTGCCAGTTACGTAATCGTTGCGACAGTGCGGTGATCGCCGCGCCGACACCGGTCGTCACACCGTCGACGCCGTCGTTCTCCACGGCGACGAGCGCGCGGGTCGCCCGCCGGCCGGGCCGCATCAGCACGTCCTCGTTGAACGCGTCCCCGTACAGGTCGCGGCGTGCTGCCACGGTCAGCGCCGTCACGTCGTCGGGTGCCTGCGCGGGCACCGGTGCCGCCCCGTACTGCCGCCACGCGACGGCCACCCCGATCGCGACCACCGCGAGGATCGTCACGGTGACCACCCAGGTGGGTGCCGCCAGTTCGTGATGGGTGTGTCCCACAACGGGTTCGAGCCAGTCGACCAGACTGTCACCCCACGCGAACGCGGCGCCCGCGGCCAGTGAGCCGATCGCCAGGATGATCATCGGCCACACCATCAACCCGGGCGACTCGTGCGGATGGGCGTCGGACCGCCATCGACGGTCACCGAAGAACGTCAGCAGCATCACCCGCGTCATGTAGAACGCGGTGATGCCAGCACCGAGCAGTGCGGCACCACCGAGGAACCAGGCGCCCACACCGCCGGAGGCGAAGGCGGCCTCGATGATCGGGTCCTTGGAGAAGAACCCGGAGAACGGGGGCACTCCGATGATCGCCAGATACCCGAATCCGAAGGTGACGAACGTGATCGGCATGACGCTCCGCAGTCCGCCGAAGCGGCGCATGTCGGTCTCGTCGTTCATGCCGTGCATCACCGACCCGGCGCCCAGGAAGAGTCCGGCCTTGAAGAAGCCGTGCGTGAGCAGATGCATGATCGCCAGCGCGTAGCCGGCGGGGCCGAGTCCGGTGGCGAGCACCATGTACCCGATCTGGCTCATGGTGGACGCGGCCAGCGCCTTTTTGATGTCGTCCTTGGCGCAGCCGATGATCGCACCGAACAGCAGGGTGACCGCACCCACCACGGTCACCGCGGCCCTGGCGTGGGGTGCGAGGTCGAAGATCGGCCCCGACCGGGCGATCAGGTAGACGCCCGCGGTGACCATCGTGGCGGCGTGAATCAGCGCCGACACCGGCGTCGGGCCCTCCATGGCGTCGCCGAGCCAGGCTTGCAGCGGGACCTGCGCCGATTTGCCGCATGCCGCCAGCAGCAGCATGAATCCCAGTGCGGTGAGCACGCTTTCACCGGCGCGGCCGGCGGCGCCGAACACCGCCTCGAAGGAGACGGCCCCGAAGGTCGCGAACATGATCATCAGTGCGATGGCCAACCCGATGTCGCCGACACGGTTGATCACGAAGGCCTTCTTCGCGGCGGTCGCGGCCGCGGGCTTGTACTGCCAGAAACCGATCAGCAGATACGACGCGAGGCCCACGCCCTCCCAACCCAGATAGAGCACCAGATAGTTGTCGGCGAGCACCAGCACGAGCATCGCGGCCAGAAAGAGATTCAGATAGGCGAAGAATCGCCGACGATCCGGGTCGTCGGCCATGTACGCCACCGAATAGATGTGGATCAGTGATCCGACCCCGGTGATCAGCAACACGAACACCATCGACAACTGGTCGAGCCGAAGACCGAAGTCCACCTGCAGCGATCCGACGGGCACCCAGGAGAACAGCGACTGGTGTACCGCTCGGTCGCCGACGTCGCGGCCGAGCATTCCGACGAACATGGCGAGTCCGAGAGCGAAGGCTCCCAGTGCCATCGCGCAGGCGAGCACATGACCCCACCGGTCGGTGCGGCGCGCAAGGATCAGGAGGATCGCCGCTCCCGCCAACGGCAGGAACGGCAACAGCCACAACAGATCCGCCGACCAGTCGGTGCCCATCGGTCCTCCTCACCTCGTATGCCCGGCGACCTCAGCGTCGCAGCAGATCCGCGTCGTCGACCGAGGCCGAACGCCGCGCCCGGAAGATGGTCATGATGATCGCGAGGCCCACGACGACCTCGGCCGCGGCGACCACCATGGTGAAGAAGGCGATCACCTGCCCGTCGAACGAACCGTGCATGCGGGCAAAGGTCACGAACGAGAGGTTCGCGGCGTTGAGCATCAGCTCCACACACATGAACACCACGATGGCGTTGCGCCGCAACAGCACTCCCGACGCGCCGATCGCGAACAGCAGGGCCGACAGATACAGATAGTTCTCCGGGTTCATCGCGATCCCTCCGGTCCCGACGACGCCCGGGTCCGCAGTATCGGGCTCACCGACGCGTCCGACGGTGTGCCGTCGGGCAGCAGGGCCGGAACGTCGACGGCGTTGTGCCGGGCGAACACACCCGGGTTGGGCAGCGGGGTCATGTCGACTCCGGTGCGGAAACGCTCCTGCGACAGCTCACGCTGAGTTCGCCGTGGCCCGAACCGTTCCCGGTGGGTGAGCACCATGGCGCCGAGGGTGGCGGCGATGAGTAGTGCGCCGGTGAGTTCGAACGCCCACAGGTAGCGCACGAAGATCAGTTCGGCGAGCGCGGCGATGTCGGCGTTGCCGCCACCGGCACTCGGGGCACCGGCGAACACCGCGAGCGACGCATTGGCGATCGCGGCGATGAGCAGCACACCGAACCCGATGCCGAGCACCGCGGCCGCAATACGCTGTCCCCGTAGTGTTTCCACCAGTGAATCCGACGAGTCGACGCCGATGAACATCAGCACGAACAGGAACAGCATCATCACCGCCCCCGTGTACACCACCACCTGGACCACACCGAGGAACAGGGCGCCCTGCGCGACATAGAAGACGGCCAGCACGATCATGGTGGTGGCCAGGAAGATCGCCGAGTAGACGGCCTTGGTGGCGAAGACGACACCGAGGGCGCCGAGCACGGCCACCGCACCGAGCACCCAGAACTGCACTGCCTCACCGGTGGAGGTGCGGGTGAGTTCCGCCGCGGCAAGGACGGTGCTCATGAGTCCGGCTCCACCGCGGGCCCGCTCGTGTTCGCGCGGGCGGTGACGTGGCCGTCGGAGGTGATCTCCCCGCGGTAGTAGTTCTCCTCGGTGGAGCCGGGTGCCATCTCGTGCGGCGGCGGGGTGACCCCGTCGTCGAGCGGTGCGAGAAGCTGGTCCTTCTCGTAGATCAGGTCCGCGCGGCGCTCGCCGGCGAGTTCGTACTCGTTCGTCATCGTCAACGCCCGGGTGGGACAGGCCTCGATGCACAGTCCGCACCCGATGCATCGCAGGTAGTTGATCTGGTACACGCGACCGTACCGTTCCCCCGGGGAGTACCGCTGCTCGTCGGTGTTGTCGGCGCCCTCGACGTAGATGGCGTCCGCCGGGCACGCCCAGGCGCACAGCTCGCAACCGATGCACTTCTCCAACCCGTCGGGATGGCGGTTGAGTTGGTGCCGACCGTGATAGCGCGGCGCGGTGGGCACCTTCTGCTCGGGATACGACTCGGTGATCGTCGGCGCGAACATGCCCGCGAACGTCACCTTGAGGCCGCGCAGCGGCTTGGCGCCGAGATTCTTTCGGAGTTCAGGCATCGGTGGTCTCCTTTGCCGTATCGGAGGCGGGCGGAACGGACGAGTTGCCGGTCGGGCGTCCGGGCAACTGCTGACCGGGCAGGGGAGGGACCGGGAAGCCACCTGCCATCGGGTCGAAGGCAACGGGCACCGACGGCGGCGCGGGCACCGGAGGCGGACGCATCAGCCGCCACACGGTGAAGGCGATGAGTGCGGTGAAGACGAGTCCCGCCGCCGCCGACACCAGCGACCGCGCGAGGTTGTCGGCATCCATCACCACCCGGATCAGCGCGACCACCATCACCCACGCCAGGGAGATCGGGATGAGCACTTTCCAGCCGAGATTCATGAACTGGTCGTAACGCAGCCGGGGCAGGCTGGTGCGCAACCAGATGAACACGAACAGGAACACCCACACCTTGAGCGTGAACCACAGCACGGGCCACCACCCGGAGTTCGCACCCGACCACAACGTCACCGGCCAGGGGGCCTGCCACCCGCCGAGGAACAAGGTGGTGGCCAGCGCCGACACCGTGACCATGTTGATGTACTCGGCGAGCATGAACATCGCGAACTTCAACGACGAGTACTCGGTGTGGAAGCCGCCGACCAGTTCGCCCTCGGCCTCCGGCAGATCGAAAGGCGCGCGGTTGGTCTCGCCGACCATCGACACCGCGTAGATGACGAACGACGGCAGCAACAGCAGCACATACCAATGGCGGTGCTGGGCGGCGACGATCTCCGACGTCGACATCGTCGCGGCGTTGAGGAACACCGCCGCGAAGGTCAGGCCCATCGCGATCTCGTAGGAGATCACCTGTGCGGTCGACCGCAGACCGCCCAGCAGCGGGTACGTCGAACCCGACGACCAGCCGGCGAGCACGATGCCGTACACGCCGACCGAGGTGACCGCCAGCACGTAGAGCACGCCGACGGGAAGGTCGGTGAGCTGCAGCGGAGTTCGATGCCCGAAGACCGACACCATCGGACCGAAAGGGATCACCGCGAACGCCATGATCGCGGGCACCACCGCGATGACGGGAGCGGCCAGATAGATCAGTTTGTCGACGCTGACCGGGACGATGCCTTCCTTGAGCGCCAGTTTCACACCATCGGCCAGGCTCTGCAGCATCCCGTGCGGACCCACCCGGTTCGGTCCGATTCGGGTTTGCATGCGGGCCATGATCTTTCGTTCGGCCAGGATGGCCACCAACGGATTGGCCACCAGGAAGCCGAAAACGGCGACCGCCTTGACGAGCACCAGCCAGAACGGATCGTGGCCGAAGTCGGCGAGTGTCGGGTAGTTGTCGGGGGCCGCCCCGGCGGCCAGTGATACCGCGCTCATCGGGTCGCCTCCGGCGCTCGCCGTGCCGTCTCCGCAAGAGCGATCGCCACCACGTCACCCGGACCGGCGGCCAGCCGCGTGTTGACCGACGCGCCAGGTGAATTCATCGGCACCCACACCACGTCGTCGGGCATCTCGGTGATCGTCAGCGGTAGGTCGAGATGTCCGCGGTCGGTACTCACCCGGACCGTCGACCCGTCGGTCGCACCGATCGACGTGGCGGTGGCGGCCGACAACCGCAGCACCGCTGTCCGGGCGGTGCCCGCAAGGTGGGGTTCGCCGTCCTGCAGACGGCCGGCGTCGAGCAGCATCCGCCACCCTGCCAACCTCGCGAGTCCCGGCGAGTGTGACTCCGGCGTCGCGGCCGGGCGACGGTGCTCGCCCGAGGTGCCACGTGCGCCGTCCCACAAGCCGATGCGGTCGATGTCGGCGCGGATCGTGGCCACGTCGTCGCATCGCAGATCCACCCCGAGCTGGTGTGCCAGTGCGTGGAGCACCCGGTGTTCGGGCACTGTGCCGTGCTCGGTCAGCGCGGCCGCGAATGGCCGCGCCCGGCCCTCCCAGTCGACGAAGGTACCCGCACGTTCGGCCACCGCTGCCACCGGCAGTACCACGTCGGCGTGGTCGGTGACCTCGCTGCGCCGGATCTCCAGGCTCACCAGGAACCCGGTGGCGCACAGGGATTCGAGTGCGGCGGCAGGGTCGGGCAGGTCGGCGGGCTCCACCCCGGCCACCAGCAGCGCACCGAGCTCTCCGGTGCGGGCGGCGTCGAGAATGGCTGCGGTGTCGCGACCCGGGTCGGTGGGCAGGTGCGCCGCATCCCACGCGGCGGCCAGCTGTGCGCGGGCGCGGTCGTCGCTCACCGGGCGCCCACCGGGAAGCAGATCCGGCGCCGCTCCGACCTCGAGCGCGCCGCGTTCCCCGGCGCGCCGCGGAATCCAGGCCAAGCGCGCACCCGTACGCGCCGCGAGCCCGACGGCGGCATCGAGCCCGCCGGGCACGGTGGCCAGGCGTTCGCCGACGATGATGACCGACCCCGGCAGGTCGACAGCAGTCGCCGCCTCGGCCGAATCCAATACTGCCGCTTCATCACCCGGCACGGTCGGCAGCAACGCGCCGTCGAGTTTGGCGACTCCGCGACTGCGCCAGGACGCGATCGTGGTGACCCGCTGCCGTGCGGTGCGCACCGCACGGCGCATCCGGAGGAACACCATCGGCGACTCCTCCTCGGGTTCGAAGGCCACCAACAACACTGCGGGCGCCGCCACCAGTTCGCGGTAGGTGACGTCGTCGCCGCGCGCCGCCACATGCCGTGCCAGGAAGGCGGCCTCTTCGGCGCTGTGGGCACGACTGCGGAAGTCGATGTCGTTGGTTCCCAGCACTGTTCGAGCGAACCGCGAATACGCGTAGGCGTCCTCCGCGGGGAGCCGGCCACCGGTCAGCACGCCGGTGCGCGCGCGGTGGGCAGCCAAGCCGCTTGCCGCAGCCCGCAGGGCGTGCGCCCACGACACCTCCGTCAGCTGCCCGTCGGCGCCGCGCACCATCGGCGCGGTCAGCCGGTCGGGTGCGGCGGTGTACGCGAAAGCCCAACGGCCCTTGTCACAGTTCCACTCCGCGTTGACCTCCGGGTCGTCGCCGGCCAATCGGCGGAGAACTGTGCCCCGACGATGATCGGTGCGCTGCGCGCAGCCGCCGGCGCAGTGCTCGCACACGCTCGGTGTCGACACGAGGTCGAACGGGCGGGCGCGGAACCGGTAGGCGGTGCCGGTCAGCGCGCCAACCGGGCAGATCTGCACCGTGTTGCCGGAGAAGTACGATTCGAACGGCTCGTCGGCGTAGATCGACACCTGTTGCAGCGCACCGCGATCCTGCAGGCTGATCAGCGGATCGCCGGCTACCTGGTCGGCGAATCGGGTGCACCGGGCGCACAGCACGCAGCGCTCGCGGTCGAGCAACACCTCCGACGACAGCGGCACCGGCTTGGTGAAGGTCCGCTTGACCCCGGTGAACCGCGACTCGCCGCGACCGGCCGACATGGCCTGATTCTGTAGCGGACACTCACCGCCCTTGTCGCACACCGGGCAGTCGAGCGGGTGATTGATCAACAGCAGTTCCATCACACCGCGCTGTGCCTTCTCGGCGATCTCCGAACTGCGCTGGGTGTGGGCCACCATGCCGTCGGTCACCACCGTGGTGCACGACGCGAGCGGTTTACGTTGGCCCTCCACCTCTACGAGGCACTGCCGGCACGCACCCACCGGATCGAGCAGCGGGTGGTCGCAGAACCGCGGGATGGAGATGCCGAGGGATTCCGCGGCGCGGATCAGCAAGGTGCCCGGCGGCACCGACACCTCGAGCCCGTCGATCGTCGCCGACACCATCTCCGGTGCCGCCGTGTCGGCGTCGTCGACGGCGGTCATCGCCCCTCCCGCGGAGCAGAGGCCGCGTACACGGTCGAGGCGTGCGGATCGAAGGGGCATCCGCCGTTCAGATGGGCGAGGTATTCGTCACGGAAGTATCTGAGCGAGGACACGATCGGGCTGCCCGCACCGTCACCGAGGGCGCAGAACGATTTGCCGACGATGCTGTTGGTGACGTCGGCCAGCGTGTCGAGGTCGGCGGCGTCGGCGGCGCCGGACTCGAAGCCGCGCAACAACTGGACCAGCCAGTAGGTGCCCTCACGGCAGGGCGTGCACTTGCCGCACGACTCGTGTGCGTAGAACTCGGTCCACCGCAGCACCGCGCGCACCACGCAGGTGGTGTCGTCGAAGATCTGCAGCGCCTTGGTGCCGAGCATCGACCCCGCCTCGCCGACACCCTCGTAATCCAGCGGCACATCGAGGTGATCGGCGGTGAACATCGGTGTCGACGACCCGCCCGGGGTCCAGAACTTGAGCCGATGCCCGGCCCGCACGCCGCCGGCGCGGTCGAGCAGTTCGGCCAGCGTGGTGCCGAGCGGGGCCTCGTACTGACCGGGACGCGTCACGTGACCCGACAGCGAGTACAGCGTGAATCCGGGTGACTTCTCGGTGCCCATCGCCCAGAACCAGTCGACCCCATTGCGGATGATCGGTGGCACACTCGCGATGGATTCGACGTTGTTGACCACCGTGGGACTCGCGTACAGGCCGGCGACCGCGGGGAACGGCGGACGCAGGCGGGGCTGTCCGCGTCGTCCCTCCAGCGAATCGAGGAGCGCGGTCTCCTCACCGCAGATGTAGGCGCCTGCACCCGCGTGGACCACCAACTCCACGTCGACACCCGAGCCGAGGATGTCACGCCCCAGATAGCCTGCGGCATAAGCCTCGTCGACGGCGGAGCGCAGCCGCCGGATCACCGACGCCACCTCGCCGCGCACGTAGATGAACGCGTGCCGCGCGCGGATGGCGTATGCGGCGATGATCGCGCCTTCGATCAGGGCGTGCGGGGTGGCCAGCATCAGCGGCATGTCCTTGCAGGTGCCGGGTTCGGACTCGTCGGCGTTGACCACCAGATAGTGCGGGGGCACAGAGGAATCGGCGCCGTCAGCGGTCCGGTCGGGTTGCGGGATGAACGACCACTTCAGGCCGACCGGGAATCCGGCACCACCGCGACCTCGCAGGCCCGACGCCTTGATGGTGTCGATCACGTCGTCGGGCTCTCGCTGCAGCGCCGTGCGCAGCGCGGTGTACCCGTGGTGCGACTCGTAATTCTGGATTCGCCATGACTCGGGCTCATCCCAGTAGCGGCTCAGTACCGGGGTCTCGGCCGGCTCCACGTCGCCGGGCAGCACCGCGGTCACGGTCGCGGGCCCTGTTCGGGCAGCCCGGCCAGCAGGCGTGCGGTCTGCCGGAACGAGCACACCCGGCCGGTCCCTCGGTCGGGTGTCGCGGCGACCCCGGCGCGCAGATCCTCGACGAGTTCGATTGTGCCCGAGGGAGTCTGCGCGTCGAAGAACTCCCAGTTGACCATCACCACCGGGGCGTGGTCGCACGCGGCGTTGCATTCGACGTGCTCCAGTGTGATCCGGCCGTCGGCGGTGGTCTCGCCGGGTGCGATACCGAGGTGCTCGCGCAGCGCGGCGAGGATCTCGTCACCGCCGAGCACCGCACACAGCGTGTTGGTGCACACGCCCACCAGGTACTCGCCGGTGGGGCTGCGGCGGTACATCGAGTAGAAGGTGGCCACCGCGGCCACCTCGGCCGCGCTCAGATCCAGTTGTGCGGCACAGAAACCCACCCCGGCGCGGGTGATGTAGCCGTCGTGGGATTGGACGAGGTGCAGCAGCGGCAGCAGCGCCGAGCGGGCCTGCGGATAGGGGGCGATGATCGTCGCGGCCTCCCTCGCCAGGGTGTCGGTGACGTCGCGTGGATAGGTCGTCGGCCCGTCGAACGTGATCTCCGGGTGCGGGGCCTGCGGGATTGCCGGCGCGCCGTCGCTGGGCGGCGCACCGAGTTTCACGAACACCGGATCGGTCATCGGTCGACTCCTCCCATCACCGGATCGATGCTGGCGACGGCGGTGATCACGTCGGCAACCATGCCGCCCTCGCACATCGCGGCCACGGCCTGCAGATTGGTGAAGGACGGATCGCGGTAGTGCACGCGATAGGGCCGGGTACCGCCGTCGCTCACCATGTGGACCCCGAGTTCGCCGCGCGGCGACTCCACGGCGACATAGCATTGCCCGGCCGGCACCCGCATCCCCTCGGTCACCAGCTTGAAATGATGGATGAGTGCCTCCATCGAGGTGCCCATGATCGCGGCGATGTGCTCGGGCGAGTTGCCGAGCCCGTCGGGTCCCAACGCCAGGTCGGCCGGCCAGGCGAGCTTGCGATCGGACACCATCACCGGCCCGGGCCGGAGCCGATCGAGGCACTGCGCGACGATACGCGCCGACTCGCGCATCTCCTTGACGCGGATGAGATACCGACCGTACGAGTCGCAGGCGTCGTCGGTGATCACGTCGAACTCGTAGGTCTCGTAACCGCAGTAGGGCTGGGACCTGCGCAGGTCGTGGGGGAGGCCGGTGGAACGCAGCACCGGGCCGGTGATCCCCAGCGCCATACACCCGGTGAGGTCGAGGAATCCGACACCCTGGGTGCGTGCCTTCCAGATGTAGTTGTCGTTCAACAGGTCCTCGAGTTGATCGAGGCGTTCGGGCAGCGCGTCGAGCACCGCGGCCACGCGGTCGGCGCCGTCGGGCGGAAGATCCTGTGACACACCCCCGGGCCTGATGTAGGCGTGGTTCATCCGCAGGCCGGTGACGTATTCGAAAAGGTCGAGGATCATCTCCCGTTCGGCGAAGCCGAGGAACATCGCGGTGACCGCGCCGAGTTCCATGCCGCCGGTGGCCAGGGCCACCAGATGCGAGGAGATGCGGTTGAGTTCCATCATCATCACCCGGATCACCGAAGCACGTTCGGGGACGTCGTCGGTGATGCCGAGCAACCTCTCCACCCCGAGGCAGTAGGCGGTCTCGTTGAAGAACGGCGACAGGTAGTCCATGCGGGTGACGAAGGTGACGCCCTGTGTCCAGTTCCGGTACTCCAGGTTCTTCTCGATCCCGGTGTGCAGGTAGCCGATTCCGCACCGTGCCGAGGTGACCGTCTCGCCCTCGATCTCCAGGATGAGCCGCAGCACACCGTGGGTGGAGGGATGCTGGGGTCCCATGTTCACGACGATGCGCTCGTCACCGGGTTGTGCCGCGGCCCGCTCGGCCACGGCGGTGACAATCTCGTCCCAGTCCTGCCCCGACACGGTGAAGGTGGTCGGCGGCGGATAGCGAGACGGGGCCTGCTCGCTGCGCTCCCGGCGTTCGGGGTTCTCGGTGGCGGTCATCAGGTGTAGGACCTCCGGCGGTCGGGTGGCGCGACGCGAGCACCCTTGTACTCCACCGGAACACCGCCGAGTGGATAGTCCTTGCGCTGCGGGTGTCCCTGCCAGTCGTCGGGCATCTGGATGCGGGTGAGCGAGCGATGTCCGTCGAAGACGATGCCGAAGAAGTCGTAGGTCTCGCGTTCGTGCCAGTCGTTGGTGGGGTAGATGTCGCACAGGCTCGGGATGTGCGGATCGTGGTCGGGACAGGACACTTCGAGGCGAATCCGCCGATTGTGCGTGATCGACATCAGCGGATAGACCGCGTGCAACTGCCGGTCGGCGTCATCGGGATAGTGAACACCGTTGACTCCCAAGCACAATTCGAAACGCAGCGACGGCAGATCGCGCAGTGCCGAGGCGACCTCACGCAGATGGTCGCGTCGCACATGCAGTGTCATCTCGTCGCGGAAGATCACCACCTTCTCGATCGCGTCGCCGTAGGGATCGCGCGCGGACGGATTGTGTTCGAGCAGACCCGCGGCGAGATTGTCGGCCACCTCGTCGAAATAGCCGCCGTAGGGCCGAGATGAACTGCCCGGCAAAGTAATGGCCTGCACCAGACCGCCGTAACCGGAGGTGTCGCCGCTGCCGTGCGCGCCGAACAGTCCACGCCGTTCGCCGATCCGTTCCGCGTCGTCGCCGCGCGGGCTCACCGCAGGAGTCCCTTCATCTCGATCGTCGGCCGCGCGTCGAGGGCGGCTCGCTCGGCGGCCCAGATGGCCTCCTCCCGATTCACCCCGAGGGGCATCTTGCCGATCTGTTCGTGCAGTTCGAGAATCGCGTGCAACAGCATCTCCGGGCGGGGTGGGCAGCCGGGGAGATAGATGTCGACTGGTACCACGTGATCGACGCCCTGCACGATCGCGTAGTTGTTGAACATGCCGCCCGACGACGCGCAAACCCCCATCGCCAGAACCCATTTGGGTTCGGTCATCTGGTCGTAGATCTGGCGCAAGACCGGGGCCATCTTCTGGCTGACCCGTCCGGCGACGATCATCAGATCGGCTTGGCGGGGCGACGCGCGGAACGCTTCCATGCCGAAACGGGCGAGGTCGTAGCGTCCCGACGTGGTGGCCATCATCTCGATCGCGCAGCACGCCAGTCCGAAGGTTGCCGGCCAAAGGGAACCCTTGCGCATGAAGCCGGCCAGCTGCTCGACGGTGCTCAGAAGGAAGCCGGAAGGCAGTGACTCTTCGAGTCCCATACTCGAACCTCCTTCGTGTACTTCCGGTTTCGGGGCATACCCGAGCGCCGGGGCTATTCCCAGCTGAGTCCTCCACGTCGCCACTCGTAGGCGTAGGCCACCGATACGTTGACGATGAACAGGGCCATGGCCGCGAGGCCGAACCAGCCGAGGGCGTCGAACGCGACTGCCCACGGGTAGAGGAAGACGATCTCGATGTCGAAGATGATGAACAGCATCGCGGTGAGGTAGTACTTCACCGGGATTCGCTGGATGACGCGCTCGGTGCGTGCAGCCGTCGAGAGTGTGCCCCGTGTGGCCGAGACCGCGTGGGTTTCGGTGAGCGGTTCGATGCCGCATTCGTAGGGCTCGAGCTTGGCCCGGTTGTGGCGTTTCGGTCCGACGAGCATCGCGACCGCGACCGAGAACACCGCGAATGCCATGGCGAGAGCCCCGAGAACCATGATCGGGACATAGACATTCATGAGCGGGGCGCATTCATCGTGATGTGGCCTCCTTGGCTGTCGGCCGCCGCACTCACCAGGCTGATGTGAGCTATGACACACACCCTACAAGCGACGAAGCGCGCCCCGCCAAGTTTTCCCCGACGTGTCGGCACCGCCGCAGGATCAGTCCCCGATGCCGCGGATGAGATCGACGAAGGTGGCCGACAGTGCGATCGGGTCCACCGGGAGTGTCGCGGTGGCGTCGGCTCGTGACCAGTCTGCGAGCCACCGGTCGTCCGCTCGCCCGAGCAGCAACAGGATCGGCGGGCAGGGATCGATCTCGTCGCGCATCTGCTTGGCCACACCCATGCCGCCCACCGGTGACGCCTCGCCATCGAGAATCACCGCGTCGATGACGCCGGCGTCGAGCTGACCGAACACCATCGCCGCGGTGGCCACCTCGACAAAGCTCACGTCCGGCAACTGCGCGTCCGGGCGGCGCCCGATGGCCCCGATCACTTGCGCGCGGGTGTCGGCGTGGTCGGAGTAGACCAGCACGCGTACTGCCGACGATCGCGGCACCCGGTGGTCGGTCACCCGCACGACATTACCGTCACGCTGTCGCGATTCGTGGCGCACATCATCGACACGGATCAGCATTGGGTCTCGTCGAGGTCACCATTGCGATTCGAGGGCGGAAAGAATGCTGCCCGGAGTGCTTCACTGGCGGTACGGAAGTTTCAGGAGTGACCAGATTGCACACGCCTGCTCCGTGATTGACGACGAAGACCAAGCGAGACGACCAAGCGAGACGACCAAGCGAGACGACGACCAAGCGAGACAACCGAGAGAAAGGCCTACTATGCCCTCCCCATTCGCAAAACTCGGCGCCGAATTCTTCGGCACCTTCTGGCTCGTGTTCGGTGGCTGCGGTACCGCGATCTACGCGGCCAAGGAAGTGGCGGTCGGCGACGACGTCGGAACCAAGGTGCAGGTCGGCGTGGGCTATCTCGGCGTCGCGCTGGCATTCGGCCTCACCGTCGTCACCATGGCCTACGCGGTAGGCCATATCTCCGGCGGCCACTTCAACCCCGCCATCACCCTTGGCGCCTGCGTGGGCGGCCGCACCCCGTGGAAAGACCTGCCCGGCTACTGGATCGCGCAGGTGGCGGGCGGTTTGGTCGCGGGTCTGGCGCTGTGGGGTATCGCGAGCGGCAAGCCGGGCTGGAACCGCGTCGGCAACATGGCCGCCAACGGATTCGGTGAGCACAGTCCCGGTAAGTACACCCTGGCGGCGGTGATCGTCGCCGAAATCCTGTTGACGGCGTTCTTCCTGATCGTGGTGCTCGGTGCCACCGACACCCGTGCGCCGAAAGGTATGGGCCCGCTGGCCATCGGACTCACGCTGACCCTGATCCACCTGATCTCGATCCCGATCTCCAACACGTCGGTCAATCCGGCACGCTCGACCGGCGTCGCGTTCTTCAACGGGAACGGTGCACCGGGACAGCTCTGGGTGTTCTGGGTGGCCCCGCTGGTCGGCGGAATCATCGGTGGGCTGCTCTACCCGCTGCTCTTCGAGGAGGGCAAGTTCAAATTCTCTCCCGCGGCCAACCCCATGTAGCCCCCGACAACCCTCGATCGATTCCACTGCGGCCGGTCACACCCAGCGTGTGACCGGCCGCGCCCGTATCCGGCAAAACCGGCGCCGACCTGCCAGAATCTCTGCTCATGGAATCGCTGATCCTCGTGCTGGTCGGCGCGATCATCGTCACCGCGTTGGCCGACCGCCGGGGAATGCAACCCGCGTTGATCATCGTGCTGGTGGCGCTCGCCGCGTCGTTCATCCCGGGGATGCCGCGCGTCGAACTCGACTCCGACGTCCTGCTCACGGTGGTACTGCCACCGCTGCTGTACTCGGCGGCACTGAACTTCTCCGTCCCGCAGTTCATTCGCAACCTCAAACCCATCCTCGGTCTCGGTGTCGCGATGGTGGTGATCACGGCCGTCGCCGTCGGATTCGTCGCTTCGTGGCTGGTGCCAGAACTGACCTTCGCCACGGCGTTGCTGCTCGGGGCGATCGTGGCACCGCCCGACGCGGTCACCGCTGTGGCCATCGGCCGCAAACTGGGCCTGCCCAAACGGCTGATGACGATCCTGACCGGCGAGAGCCTCGTGAACGATGCCGCCGCGCTGTCGCTGTTCGCCATCGCGATCTCGCAGATCGCCGACACCCACGCCTTCATCGACAACCCGCTGCTGCTTTTCGGCTACAACGCGGTGCTCGGGCCCGTGGTCGGTGCGATCCTCGGCTATCTCACGCTGTGGATTCGACGTCATCTGCGCAACCCGGCGCTGGAGACCGTCCAGGGATTCGTGGTGCCCTTCGCGGCCTATCTGAGTGCCGAACACGTCCACGCGTCCGGGGTGCTGGCGGTGGTTGTCGCCGGCTTCGTCGTCGGGTCCGGATCGGTGCACGCGGGGTATCGGACCCGACTGCAGGAACGCTACGTGTGGAACTCGGTGGATGTGCTGCTCGAGGCGTTCGTCTTCGCCTACATCGGGTTGCAGCTGCGGTTCATCATCGAGGACCTGCGTGAGGCGCACGAGTCGCTGGTCAAGGTTGCGGTGGCGTCGCTCATCGTGCTCGCGGTGGTGCTGCTGATCAGGCCGATCTGCGTGTTCGCGATGTTCGGTCGTGGCGTGGTGAGCCGGCACATCGAGGAGAACGCGCCCACCGAGATCGCCGCGCAACCGCGACGCCACACCTCGGCGCGTGCCCGGCGCGACGGGCGGATGCAGAGCCGATGGCGGGCGTGGCGCTCCCAGATCGACAACCGTCCGCTCACCTGGCAGGAGACAACGGTGGTCGCGTGGACCGGGATGCGCGGAGTGGTGACGCTGGCGGCGGCGTCGGGTATTCCGCTCACCGTGGCCTCGGGAGCGCCGTTCCCCGAGCGCGCCGCGATCCAGGCGATCGCCTTCGTCGTGGCGGTGGGCACCATCCTCATCCAGGGCCCCACCCTGCCGTGGCTGATCGCGCGGCTGCATCTGCGCAACGACGATGAGGAGTCCTACGACCACGCGCAGACCGACCGTGCCGAACAGATCGTGCTGACCGCCGGCGATGCCGTGATCGACGAGTTCGTGCGACATCCGCCGGATGGTCTCGACGCCGAGACCATCCGATACATCAAGGAGTCGGTGGCCCGTCAATCCCGCGACGCCGAGGAGATGCCCGATCCCGAGGCACACACCGCGCGCACCGACGCGTTCGCCGGTCTCTACCGCGACGTGCTGCAGGCCCAGCGGGACGCGCTGGTGGATCGTCGCGACGCGGGGGAGGTCGACGACGAGGTGGTGCGGGGGATGCTCGAGCGGCTCGACCTGCAGGAGGCGGGACTGTCGGCGCGACTCGAGAGCCGCTTCTGATCCCGAGTCCGTATCGTCGGAAAGGTCGGTAGCCGATCTCTCCCAGCGGGTCGGCGTCGCGCAGCGGAGGAGGTAGGTGCGGATGGGTCAGCCGGACGAGGCCACCCGTGGCGCCTCGCGGCCTGCGGCGGGTGCTGTGCCCCCGCGCCCGTCGTCCCCGCGCCCGTCGTCCCCGGCCCCGCCGTCCTTACCCGCGTCGTCCCCGGCCCCATCTGTCGCCGATCTGTATCGCCGGCCGCTGCTGCCCGGTCTCTACCCGCCACTGGGGCACGCACCCGACGGCACCGCGCGCTTCGTCCCGGCCCACCCCCGCCGGGACCTGCGGTTACCGGTGCTGCACCCGCGGGGACACCCGGGACGTCGCACAACCCCGCCGACACCGCGACGACGCCGCACGGAGGCGATGTCGTGCCGGCGGGCACGCGGCGTGGCGGAATGGGCCGCACCGCCATCGTGTTCGCCGTGGTCGCCGCCGTGGTGGTGGGCCTGGTGCTCTACGGGGTCACCCAGTACCGGCAGACGACCACCGCGTCGAGCCCGTTCGACGAGCCCCGGCTGACTCTCGTCGAGCCTCCCGTGGCCTCGCCGACCGCCCCACCGGCAATGCCGCCGGGAGTGCCGCCCACTGTCCCCGACACCCCTGCTCCCGGACTCCGCGCCGGCCAGACCGTGACCTACGACGCGACGATCGACGGCAGCGGCACCATCCTGTACGTCGACGATCAGGGGCTGCGCAGCGAGTTCATGCCCCCGCCCACCTGGCATCTGCAGTTCATTGCCGGCTCCAACCCGCTGCGGCTGCTGGTGATCGCCGGCGCGGGCAGCTCGGTGACCTGTGAGATCGCGGTCGGCGGGCGGGTCATCGCGCGTGACCGCGTGGACGCGGAAACCACGCGGCGCACCGCATCATGCACCGCGTGAGGTGGGCCGTTCCCGTCCGCTGTGATCGCACGCACTTCGGGACCCCGATTGCGGCGCTGTCTATCAGGTGTGTGCGTGTGGCCCGACATCGCTAACGTGTACAGAGTGAGTATTTCGCCAGCGCAGGATCCTGCTCCGTCGTCGGGTGGCACGACGGAGACCGCGACCCCGGATTTCAAGACCATGATCACGTGGCGCGGAGTGGGTGCCGATCGGCTCGAGCAAGTCCGTCTGCACGTGAACGGTGCACGGATCAAGGCCTACGGACGCATCATCGCCGCTGCCACCGCCCAGCAGGAGGCGTTCTCCGCTTCCTACGAGCTCGTCACCAACGACGCGGGTATCACCAAACGCCTGTCGATCCACCTGCTGCGCGCCAGCGGTGAGAATCAGTACGGCATCTCGCGCGACGAGGAGAACCAGTGGTTGATCCACACCGACGGTGAGACCTTCCGCGGCGACTTCAACGGTGCACTCGACGTCGACCTCGCGTTGTCGCCGATGTTCAACGCGCTACCCATCCGTCGGCTGGGTCTGGCCGGCGGGGCCGGCGAGTTCGACGTCCCGGTGGTCTACGTCTACCTGCCCAGCGGAGCGGTGGAGCCGGCGACACTGCATTACTCGAGCGGTGCGGACGGCCCCACCGTGGTGTCCCCGGTGGCGACCGCTGACCTGACCGTCGACGCCAACGGCTTCGTGATCAATTACCCCGGGCTGGCCGAACGGGTCTGAGGGCTGCTCGACTCAGCCGAGCCACACCTTGCCCTGGTGTGCCTGCCGGCGAAGCTGCGCTTGCCATCCGTCTTCGCCGACGGTGACCCCGACGATGTGGTCGCGGTTCGCCTGTGCCATCCGCTCGTAGGCCAGGCGCGCGCGATACCCGTCGTCGATGAGAGCGGCGACGTTGCCGTGATCGCGCAGATCGTCGCGGGCGGCGACGAGCCGGTCGATCACCTCGCTGAGCGCGTTGAGCACGGCGACGTCGTTGGCTTCGATCATCGCCCGCTGCAGCGCGGGCGCCGAGGCCGCGACTCGGGTGCCGTCGCGGAAGCTGCCTGCGGCCAGCCGCAGCGCCAGATCGCTCTCGCCCGCCCCGACGGCAGCGGTGGCGGCCGCGGTCAGGTGCGGGACGTGCGAGATGGCGGCCACGGCGCGATCGTGGGCGTCGGGTGCGGCGGGAACCACCATCGCACCGGTCGACAGTGCGAGGTGGGCCACCGCCGACCAGTCGTCGGCGCCAGTGTGATCCTCGGTGGTCACCATCCACATCGCGTCGGTGAACAGCGACGGGTCGGTGGCCGCCCACCCCGAGCGGCTGGTGCCGGCCATCGGATGCCCGCCGACGTAGCGCGCCCCCGGATGCACTCGTGAAATAGTCTCCGCCACAGACTGTTTGACGCTGATGACATCGGTGATCAGGCAGTGCGGAGCGGTGTCGGCGATGGCGCGCACGAGTGGTTCGATCGTGGTGACCGGGGTGGCGAGCACGATGATCGCATCGGCGGACGCGGCCCGGCGCAGGGTGGCGTCGAGGTCGGTGGACGCGTCGTAGCCCGCATCCGTGGCCGCGGCCACCGTGTCCGGCGACCGGTTGTAGCCGAAACACTCGCGGTGGGCGTCGGCCAGGGATCGCAGCAGCGACCCACCGATCAGGCCGAGACCCAGGATGCACACCGGACGTGCGGAGCGGGCGGCATCTGCGGCATCAGCGGTCACCACACCAGATTCCCACATCGTGGTGCCCTTGCCGCCCGGCGGTGGCCGGTGAAAGCGGGGTGGACTGCAGGGGTTTGGGTAGCCGAGGTTCCTCGGCTACCGTGACCTGCATGGCAGGCGCCGGCGCCGGAGTATCTGGCTCGAACAAGCAGCAACTGACCGATGAGGTCGAGGGATTTGCGGTGGCGGTGATCCGCGAGGACGGCGCGTGGCAGGTCAAGGCGCTCGATCCGGCCGCCCTGATCGATCTGGCCGCCGCCGAACGTCAACTCCGGGAACTGCGCGCGGCCGGCGCGGTGTTCGGTCTGCTCGACGTGGACGACGAGTTCTTCATCGTGGTCCGGCCCGCTCCCGGCGGGGCGCGGTTACTGATCTCGGATGCGACCGCCGCGATCGACTACGACATCGCCGTCGACGTGCTCGACGCCATCAACGTCGATGTGCCCGACATCGACCCCGACGACCTCGACGACGTGGACCCCTGGGAAGAGGGCGACCTCGGGGTGCTCTCCGACCTCGGGCTGCCCGACGCGGTGATGGGTGTGATCGTCGGGGACACGGACCTCTACGCCGACGAGCAGATCGGGATGATCGCGGCGCGACTCGGTTTTGCCGACGAGTTGTCGAAAGTTCTCGACTCGCTGGGGCATTGACCGGTCACCCGCCGCGGACCGAAGAGCCCGGCTGGGGACCTGCGGTGTGGGAGTCGATGGTCGACGCCGCGCTGGACGCCGCGGTGGGATTCTCGGGCCCCGATGACGTGCCGATCGGTGCGGTGGTCTTCGACCCGTCGGGAATCGAACTCGCCCGCGCGGGCAACCGTCGGGAGGCCGACGGTGATCCCACCGCACACGCCGAGGTGCTCGCGCTGCGTGCCGCGGCGGCGGCCTTCGGTGACGGGTGGCGGTTGCCCGGATGCACCATCGCGGTGACCGTCGAGCCCTGCACGATGTGCGCGGGTGCGATCACGCTGTCGCGGGTGGACCGCCTGGTGTTCGGTGCCTGGGAACCCAAGACCGGTGCGGTGGGATCGCTGTGGGACGTCGTCCGTGACACCCGGCTCGCCCACCGGCCGCAGGTGCGCGGCGGGGTGCTCGAGGAGCGTTGCCGGGAGCTGATGGTCGACTTCTTCGCCGGCCGCCGCCCCGACCCCGCCCCCTGACGTCGAGCGTGCCCACATCCGCGTCGAGCGTGCCCACATCCGCGTCGAGCGTGCCCGCATCCGCGTCGAGCGTGCCCGCGGGGTGGTTTCGACAAGCTCAACCAGCGGGGAAGCTCAACCAGCGGCGGGAAGCTCAACCAGCGGGGCGGTTTCGACAAGCTCAACCAGCGGGGAAGCTCAACCAGCGGCGGGAAGCTCAACCAGCGGGGCGGTTTCGACAAGCTCAACCAGCGAGGGAAGCTCAACCAGCGGTGGGGAAGCTCAAGCAGCGGGGGTGGTTTCGACAAGCTCAACCAGCGGGGGGAAGCTCAACCAGCGGGGGAAGCTCAACCAGCGGCGGGGAAGCTCAACCAGTGGCGGGGAAGCTCAACCAGCGGGGGGCGGGGGCGGGGGCGAGCCCGGGCACCGCACCACGCGCCAGCATCCCGACCATTCGCGACGGCGCGTCCCGATCTTGGTTACGGTCGGTCTCCAGGGGGCGAGAATCGAAAGGTCAAACGATCAAAACCCAAGGAGTGGAAGATGTCTGAGGCCGACAAGATCTCGGAGACCGTCAGCGACGCGGTCGATAGCGTCAAGGACAAGCTCGGCGATCTCGCCGACAATGCGAAGGTGCACGACGTCGTCGAGGACGCCAAGGAGAAGATCGGCGACCTCAAGGACAAGTTCCTCGGCAATCACTGATTGCCCCTTCACCGGACGGCCGTCAGGGCGTGACAACCGCCCGGGCCGGTCCGTCGTGCGTCCAGGCGCTCTCGATCTCGGCGAGGCGGTAGGCGCGATAGGGAACCCGCAAGCCGCCGTTGGCAATCTGCTCGATCACCGCGGGGATCGACGCCATCGACTGTGCTGCCGATACCGATCCGGCCCCGCTGCCGGACACGGTGATGTTGCGCGAACGCAGTAGCGCTGCGGGAACCGATGACGTGAGGCCGGCGAGTGCGCCGATCTGCACGTACGAGATCTCGGTGTCGTCCTCGTCTAATCCATGTCGGGCAAGTGCGGCGAACGCGGCCTCGGCGACGGGACCCCAGAGGTAGTCGAGCACCAGGTTGGGCGGGGAGTCCGCAATCGCGTCGGTGAGCGCCGACACCGGGTCGTCCACGGTGAGAGAAACCGCGGTCGCGCCTCGGCTCGCGAGGTCGTCGAGCACCGCCCGGTTGCGCCCGACGGCCACGATCGACGACGCCCCCAGAAGCTGTGCGGCCTGCACCGCGAGTTGTCCCGACATTCCCGTGGCGCCCAGGACCAGCACGGACCCCACCGCACCCCGCTGGTCGCGGTGACGATGCAGCGGTAACCAGCTCGAGCCCGCCGGGTTGACACCTGCCGCGACGGCCAGCGGATCGGCATCGTCGGGGACCGGAAAACCGCCGGCCGCTGCCATACGTTCGGCCATCGTGCCCCACGGCGGTGTGATGCGGCCCGTGTACACCAGGCCGCCGTCGGCGCCCCGGGCCACCGCGTCGATACCCACCACATGTGGGTAGACCCCGCTGCTGCCGTAGTGAGTGCCCGACGCCAACGACCGGACGACGCGATGAACCCCGGCGCCGACAAGATCGAACACCTCGGTCCCGTCGACGCGTTGCGGCTCGGCGAAGTCGCCGTATGTCGGGGCCCGATCGGGGCCCTGGATGACTGCTGCCTTCATGACGACTCTCCTTAACTAAGTTAAACAAGCTTGCCGCAAGGTTCCCTTAACTTTGTTAAGCTGTCAAGGTGCCTGCCGGACGTGCCAAGGGGCTGAGTGTCGAAGAGATCGTCGCTGCCGCCCTCGACCTGCTCGATGAGCAAGGGGTCGACGCGGTGACCGTGCGTGCGGTGGCGAGTCGCCTCGGAGTCAAGGCGCCCGCCCTGTACTGGCACGTGAAGAACAAGCAGGCACTTCTCGATGAGATGGGCACCGAGATTCAACGACGGGTTGTGCGCGAGCTGGGCTCGGCTCCCTCGGCGCCCTGGCCCGAGTCGCTGGCCACCTACGGCCGGGTGCTGCGTCGGGAGTATCTGGCCCACCGTGACGGTGCGCGCACCTTCAGTGGCACCAGGCTCACCGATCCCGAGGTGATCCGAGCGCAGGAGCCATGGCTCGCGTCCGTGACATCAACCGGCGTCAGCCTCGACAGTGTCGTCACGGCCGCAGAACTCGTGACGTGTTTCGTGGTGGGGTTCGTCATCGAAGAACAAGAACGCGGCCAGTCCGAGGATTCCAGATACTCACTTGCAGAACGTGATTCGAGGACAGGAGCTGACCATCCGCTGGCCGTTGCCGCCGGCCGAATCCTGTTCGGCGACCCCGACGCACGCTTCGAGAGACACCTCGCGGCAATCATCGCCGGCGTCGGGTGATGCGGTAGCCAACACTGCTCCCGTTTCATCCGGCCGCCACCGGTCCGCTGTGGCACATTGGTCGTGGCAGGGCCGCCGGCCCGGGTAGACCGAGGAGTACGTGATGTCCGATTCAACCGACAAGATCAACGACGCATTCGAGACCGTGAAGGGCAAGGTCGCCGAGTTCGCCGACAGCGAGAAGGTCCACGGCGCCGTGGATGCGGCGAAGGAGAAGTTCACCGAACTCGCCGACAACGAGAAGGTGCACGACGCCGTCGGCACCGCGAAGGAGAAGTTCTCCGAGATCAAAGACAAATTCACCGGCCACTGACCTCGGTTCTCCTAGTCGGCAGTCTGCGCATGCCGCAACCTTGCCGTTCGGCGCTGTGTACGGTGGATTGCGGCCGCGAAGAAACCCGCGGTCGCTCGACCAACACGCGAGGAGTGACTCATGGGAATCACCGACGACGCCAAGAACAAGACCGAAGAGCTCAAGGGTCGCGGCAAAGAAGCTGCCGGCGACATCACCGACAACGAGGATCTGAAGTCCGAGGGCAAGGGCGATCAGGCTCAGGCCCAGGGCAAGCAGAAGATCAACGAGGTCGCCGACACCGTCAAGGGCAAGGTCGACGACCTCAAGGACAAGCTGACCGGCAACTGATTTCGCCGGGCTGCAACCCGGTGACCAGCTAATTTAGCTCCGGACGCGCTCTGCGGTACAGTCTTCCGCGGTGGCGTGTCCGAGCGGCCGAAGGTGCAGCACTCGAAATGCTGTGTGCGGTAACCCCGTACCGAGGGTTCAAATCCCTCCGCCACCGCAGCGAACGGCCCCTCATCCTTACAGGTGAGGGGCCGTTTTCGTGCCTAGGGCGTGGTGGCGGTGGTTCCCTCTGCCTACACTTTGCCCACGACACCGCCAGGCTTGCCGTCGTGTGCCTCAGGTCGTGCGGAGTGATGGCCTGCACCTTGGTCCTGGAAACTTTCGCGGCGTGGTCGTGCCCAGAGTCCCAACCTTGAAAACTGGGCACCCAATTTCAAGGTTCGCACTGTAACCTTTAAATTACATAGTTGGTTTTCAAGGTTGGGCGCTGGCAGTGGACATCGACAAGTTGAAGCACAGTCGGGTGGGACAACTCGCCCCGATCTCCGGCTACGACCCCAGATTTGGTGAAGAGTACGACTACTTCGGGTTCGTTCCCGATCCGCTTCCTGGCAACTTCGATCTCGACGGATCGACATACTCCGTTGTCATCGACTCGGCCGCGGCGCTGGCTCGCGCCGACCAAGCCGCTTCTCTCTTACCCAACCCAAGCCTTCTGGCTAGACCCGCAACGCGACGTGAGGCCGTCAGCACTTCAGCGTTGGAGGGAACCTACGCGGCGCTTTCAGACGTGTTCGAGGCAGACTTCCTCAACGATGAGGATCTGACTCGGCCGGTGAGTGAAGTGCGCAACTATGTGATCGCGGCAGAGCGCGCGTACGACTTGATCACCCAGGGGCACGAGATTTCGATCAGAATGCTTGAGGACCTTCAGGCTGAACTCCTACGAGGCACCGCTAGCGACGGGCCTCATGCAGGCAGCATCCGGACCTCGCAGGTCTTCATCGGCGTCGGCACCAGAAGGGTCGAAACTGCACGGTTTGTGCCGCCTCCAGCGGACCATCGTTTGACCGACGGCCTACAGGCGTGGCAAGACTGGGTACGCGGCAATAAGAACATACCGACGATCATTCGGGTCGCGGCCGCACACTACCAATTTGAGACTCTTCACCCATTCCACGACGGGAACGGTCGCCTTGGCAGGCTGGTGGCCGCTCTTCAGCTGATGAGCGCCGGTGACCTCAAGTACCCAGTCCTGAACATTTCGCCGTGGCTTGAGCAACGCCGGTCCGAGTACCAGGACGGACTCCTCAAGGTGTCGCAGACTGGAGATTGGAATGAGTGGATCTGCTTCATCGCCACAGCCATCCATGCAGAGGCGCTCGAGGTTGTGGCACGCGTCGATCGGCTGCTTGCGCTGCGTGAGAGCTTCCAGATGACGCTCCAAGGTTCAAAGGGTGTTTCACTTCGAATTGCTGACGATCTAGTCGGCTACCCCATGATCACCGCCACGTTAGCCGCCAGGTTGTACTCGGTCTCCTACCAAGCAGCCAACTCCGCGATCGCGAAGCTCGTGGATCTCAGGATCCTCAGACAACGAACGTCCGGACGCTACGACAGGATATTCCAGTGCGACGCGGTGCTGTCGGCACTGGAGTCCTAGATCGTTGTGCCCACAATTTGCCCACAAATCCCTCCGCCACCGCAGCGAACGGCCCCTCATCCTTACAGGTGAGGGGCCGTTTTCGTGCGATCAGTGAGCCTTGCGACCAGTGAGCGAGGTCAGTGCTCGGTCGAAAACCCCGTCCGACGACGATGCACCTCGATCGCCAGCGTCACCAGCCGGTCGATCAGCTCGGGGTAGGAGATCCCGGTGGCCTGCCACAGCTTCGGGTACATCGAGCCGGGTGTGAAGCCGGGAATCGTGTTGACCTCGTTCAGTAGCCAGCCGCGACCGGATTCCTCGTAGAAGAAGTCCACCCGCGCCATGCCCACACAGCGCATCGCGACAAAGGTGCGCGCGGCCAGCTCACGCACGTCGTTGGCGGCCTTGCCGGTGAGCGGCGCCGGGATCACCAGCTCGGCCGCGCCGGTCACGTATTTGTCCTCGTAGTCGTAGAACTCACTGCCGGGCCGGATCTCGCCGGGCACCGACGTCTCGGGCCGGGTGTTGCCCAGTACCGCAACCTCGACCTCACGTCCGTCGACGAACTCCTCGATCACCACCACGTCGTCGTAGCGCAGCGCCACATTGATCGCGGTGTCGAGTTCGGCAGCGTTGTGCGCCTTGGTGATACCGACCGATGAACCGAGGTTCGCGGGTTTGACGAACAGCGGCAGTCCGAGTTCCTCGATGGCGCGGAACGCGATGGTCCGGGCGTCGTCGACACCGTCGCGGAACTCGATCCAGCGGCACTGCGGGATGCCCGCCTGCGCGGCGATGGTCTTGGCCATGCCCTTGTCCATGCACGCCGCCGAACTCAGCACGCCGGCGCCGACATAGGGCAGGCCGAACAGTTCCAGCAGACCCTGAATCGTGCCGTCCTCGCCGTGCGGGCCATGCAGCAGTGGCAGCACGACGGTGATCGCGGTGGTCGACCCGTTGCGCAGTTCGGTCAGCGGATCGATCGCGGTGCCCGCGGTCTCCAGCGAATCGGGCAGTGGCGTGCCGTCCGCGAGAGAGGCGATCGCCTTGTCGTTGCGCAACCAGGTGCCGTCCTTGGCGATGCCGATCGGCACCAGCTCGTACTTCGCGCGGTCGGCCGCAGCCAGCACATGCGCCGCGGTGACACACGAGACATCGTGCTCGGCGGAGACTCCGCCGTAGAGAACCACCAGGCGCAGCAGGGGAGAAGGCATGGGTGCCACGATACGTCCCACACGATTACCGCTCTCCCCCCGCACACGACGGTTCGGGACTCCTTTAGCGTTGAGGCGTGCGTGTTCAGGTGAGCGAGATCGCCGAGGCGGTCGGAGGACAGCTGGTGGGGGCCGATGTCATGGTCGACGGTGCGAGCATCGACTCGCGCTCGATCCGGCCCGGGCAACTGTTCGTGCCGATCGTCGCGGCCCGTGACGGCCACGACTTCATCGAGACGGCCTGCGCCGACGGGGCCACGGCATATCTGACCTCCCGAGCGCCGATCGAGAGTGTCGACGCGGCCGCCGTCGTGGTCGACGACACCGCCGTCGCGCTCGCCGACGTCGGCCGACTCGCGCGGCGCCGACTCCCCGAGCGGGTGGTCGGCGTGACCGGTTCGGTGGGCAAGACGTCCACCAAGGACCTGCTGGCAGGGCTGCTGAGCACCACCTACCGCACCGCGGCCAGCGAGAAATCGTTCAACAACGAGCTCGGGCTGCCGCTGACGCTGTTCAACGCTCCCGACGACACCGAGGCCGTCGTGGTGGAGATGGGTGCGCGCGGTGTGGGCCACATCGCGCTACTGTGCTCGATCGCGCGGCCGACCGTCGGCATCATCACCCGCGTCGAGGGGGTTCATCTCGAACTGTTCGGCAGCATCGACGCCGTCGCGCGCGCGAAGGGTGAACTGGTGGAGGCACTTCCCGCCGACGGCGTTGCCGTCCTCAACGCCGACCACCCGCTCGTCGCGGCCATGGCTGAGCGCACCTCGGCGCAGGTGATCACCTACGGACTGACCCCCGCGGCCGACGTCTCGGCCGCTGACATCACGCTCGACGACGAACTACGCGCGTCGTTCCGGCTGCACACCCCGTGGGGATCGACCGACATCCGCCTCGCCGCACGCGGCGAACACCAGGTGCCCAACGCGCTCGCCGCAGCGGCAGCGGCCGGAGCCCTGGGCGTGCCGGTGGAGTCGATGCCCGCCGGTCTGCTGGGCGCGGCACTCTCGGGCCTGCGCATGGAGCTCTCGACCACCGCGTCCGGGGTCACCATCCTCAACGACGCGTACAACGCCAATCCGACGTCGATGTCGGCGGCGCTGACCTCCCTGGCCGCGCTCGCCGGGCATCGGCGCGTCGCGGTACTGGGCACCATGGCCGAACTGGGCGACGATTCGGCCGAGCAGCACGCCGCCATCGCGGGCAGAGCCCGTGACCTGGGCATCGAGGTGATCGCCGTCGACGAACCCCACTACGGTCCGAGCGCCCGGCACGTGCCCGACATCGACTCCGCAGTGGCGGCCCTCGCCGACCTCGGCGAGGGCGATGCGGTGCTGGTCAAGGGCAGCCGCGTCGCCGCGCTGGAACGGGTTGCCGACCGTCTGTGCTGATCAGACAGAGGTGAATACGTACAGAACGGGCGCTTCAGAAGGGTTCGAGGTGCACAGGTAGCGGTCGGCACCCGCTGAGCCGCCGATTGTGTACGGGTTACGGCGCGAAGGTCACCTCGGCGTCGTCCTTGGTGCAGCTCGCGAGGACGCCGGTGGTCTGCGACGGTCCGCACTTCCATCCGTTCACCGTGTGCGGCTCGCCGGTGGCGATCTTGGGTCCGTACTCCTTGGCGAGTTCCATCGCGGTGCTGCAGTTGAGGCTGCCGCTGACGATGAGGACGCGCAGCGCCCCGTCGGGACCGGAAATCTTGCCGCACTGCTGCGCGCCCGGTTCGGTCTCCTCGGGTACCGACGTGGCCGGCGACTCCGGCCGGGGGCCACCCACCACCACCGGGCTCGTCGAATCGGCAGGTTCCGACGCCGTTCCCGGGCCGCTTGCCGACTCCTGCTCCGAACCGCATGCGGTGAGCAGCAGGGCGGCACCGACGACGGTGCCGGACACGGCCAGAAGGATGCGATCACGGCTGCGCGACATGGCCTCAACCGTAGCGAATGCGCACACCGGCGTCGGCGGGTCGCCGCGTCGCCGGTTTGGGCGGCGGCTCACCAGCCTGCGAAGATGCAGCGGTGACCTCGCACGACGGCGGTACGCCCGCAGCCCACCTCGAACCCGACCACGCCTTCCGCGTGGGCACGCGGCTGCCGGATTCGCTCGGCCGTACCGGCGTGATCGCCACGCCGCACGGCGAGATCCACACCCCCGCGTTCGTGCCGGTGGGCACCAAGGCCACCGTCAAGACGGTGCTGCCCGAGGCCGTCGCCGCACTTGGCGCGCAGGCCGTGCTGGCCAACGCCTATCACCTCTACCTGCAGCCGGGACCGGACATCATCGACGCCGCCGGCGGGCTGGGTGCCTTCATGAACTGGCCGGGACCCACCTACACCGACAGCGGCGGCTTCCAGGTGATGTCGCTGGGCGCGGGATTCAAGAAGGTCATCTCGATGGACGTGACCGGCGAGCAGGACGACGACAAGATCGCCGAGGGCCGCGAACGTCTCTCCCGGGTGGACGACGACGGGGTGACGTTCAAATCGCATCTGGACGGCTCGTTTCACCGGTTCACGCCGGAGGTGTCGATGCAGATCCAGCACCAGCTCGGCGCCGACATCATCTTCGCCTTCGACGAACTGACCACACTGATGAACACCCGTGGCTATCAAGAGAATTCGCTCGAACGCACCCGGCAGTGGGCGATTCGCTGTCTGGCCGAACACAATCGACTCTCCGTGGAGCGCAGTCACCGCCCGCAGCAGTCGCTGTGGGGAGTGGTCCAGGGTGCGCAGTACGAGGATCTACGCCGCAAAGCGGCCCGCGACCTCGTCGAACTCAGCCGCATCGATCAGCGCAACGGCGGAAAAGGGTTCGGCGGCTACGGAATCGGGGGAGCGCTCACCAAGGACGAGCTCGGCACCATCGTCGGCTGGGTCAACCAGGAACTGCCCGAGCAGGCACCCAAACATCTCCTCGGCATCAGCGAACCCGACGACATCTTCACCGCCATCGAGAACGGCGCCGACACCTTCGACTGCGTGTCACCCACGCGGGTGGCGCGCAACGGCGCCATCTACTCGTTCGACGGTCGCTACAACGTCACCAATGCGCGTTACCGCAACGATTTCGGGCCCCTCGACCCGGAGATCACCAACTACACCTCGCAGTACTCGCGTGCCTATCTGCATCACCTGTTCAAGGCCAAGGAGGGTCTGGCGGCCACCCTGGCCACCCTGCACAACGTCTCCTTTGTGGTGCAGATGGTCGACGGTGCGCGCCGCGCCATCGACGCCGGTGAGTACACCGCCTACCGCGACGAGTTCCTGGGCCGCTACTACCGGGGTCGACACAACGGGGACCGGACCTAAGGGCTGCGCGGAGGGCAGGGAACTCCACCGCTGTCCGATTCGTTGGATTCGCGAAGTACCACGTCCACGATCAGAAAGCAGCGATGAACCGCGCCCGGCGCAAACGAGCGAAACCTCGACGAACCGGCCCCCACCCGGGGGCATCCACACCTGAGCGCGCGGCGGTGATCGCATGGTGACCGCCCTGGGCATTCTGCTCGGCATCGTCGTCGTGATCGCCATCACCGCGCTGACCGGCTATTTCGTGGCGCAGGAGTTCGCCTACATGGCCGTCGACCGGTCCCGCCTCAAGGCGCGCGCCGCCGACGGCGACGCTGCGGCCGCCCGCGCGCTGGGCGTCACGCGCCGCACCTCGTTCATGCTCTCCGGTGCGCAACTCGGCATCACCGTCACCGGACTGCTCGTCGGCTATGTCGCCGAACCGCTCATCGGTAGCGGTGTCGGCGAGATCCTGGGCGACGTGGGCATCCCGCTGGCCGTCGGTGTCGTGATCGGCACGGTGGTGGCCGTGCTGGTGTCCACCGTGGTGCAGATGGTGTTCGGCGAGCTGTTCCCGAAGAACCTCGCCATCGCCCGGCCCGAGCCGGTGGCGCGTCGTCTGGCGTTGTCCACGAGCCTGTACCTGACGATCTTCGGCCCGGTGATCCGGGTTTTCGACGCGTCGTCGAATTTGCTGCTCAAGGTGCTGCGGATCGAACCGGTGCACGACGTGGAGCATTCGGCCACGCCGCGCGACCTCGAACACATCGTGGCGCAGTCGCAGGCTCTGGGTGAGCTGCCGCCGGAACTGGCGGTGCTGCTCGACCGCGTGATCGACTTCCCCACGCGCACCGCCCAACACGCGATGATCCCGCGGCCCCGCGTGGATCACGTGCGGGCCGGCACATCGCTGCCGGACTTGACTGAACTGATGGCCGGCGGCCACACCCGCTATCCCGTGATCGGCGAGCGCGCCGACGACGTGATCGGCATCGTGCACCTGCACGACGTGCTCGATGCACTTCACGCCGCCGAGTCGGTGGACACCGGTCCGGACGTGCCCGACGGCGCGGTCACCGCGGCCGATCTGGCACGACCCGCCGTCGTCGTGCCCACCACGCTTGCGCTCCCCGACGTCCTCGCCGCGTTGAACGAACGCGGCCACGACGACCGGATGGCCGTGGTCATCGACGAATACGGTGGTGTGGCCGGCGTGATCACCGTCGAGGACATCGCCGAGGAGATGGTCGGCGAGATCGACGACGAGCACGATCCGCAGACCAGCGCGCCGATCGAGATCGTCGACGACGGCTGGCTGATCAGCGGCAGCACCGCTCTCGACGAGGTGTCCCGGGCCATCGGACACGACCTGGTGGAGGGTGACCACGAAACGCTCGGTGGTCTCGTGATCCACGCGGCGGGTGGGCTGCCCGCGGCCGGCGACCGGGTGACGCTGCCGGTGGAGCCAATTGCCGTGCCCGACGATGGATCTCATCGGACGACGGTGTCGGCGACGGTGGTCGGTATCGACCGCCGCGTTCCCTCGTTGGTGCGTGTCGCCGTCGACGAGCTGGGAGCACACCGATGAGCAACCCCTGGGTGGTGCTGGCCGCCACCATCGTCCTGATCGCGGCCAGTGCCTTCTTCGTCGCGGTCGAGTTCTCGCTCATCGCCGCCCGCCGCCACCGACTCGAAGACGCGGCCGCGCACAGTCGCGCGGCGCGCGCGGCGGTCCGCAGCGCGGGCGAACTGTCCGTGCTACTCGCCGGGTCACAGCTGGGCATCACCGTGTGCACGTTGGCGCTCGGTGCGGTGACCAAACCTGCTGTGCACCACTGGCTCACACCGGCCGTCGAATCATTGGGCGCGCCGCTGTGGCTGGCCGATATCGCCGGTTTCGTGCTGGCGCTCATCATCGTCACCTTCTTGCACCTGGTGGTCGGGGAGATGGCACCGAAGTCGTGGGCCATCGCCCATCCCGAGAAATCGGCTGTGCTGCTTGCGGTTCCGATGCGCGCGTTCATGTGGCTCACCCGCCCGCTGATCATGCAACTCAACGCGATGGCCAACTGGTGCCTGCGCCGCGTGGGTGTGCAACCGGTCGACCAGTTGTCGGAAGGACAGGACCCGGACACGCTACGCGAACTCGTCGACCATTCGGCGCAGACTGGGACGCTGGACGCGGAGTATCACGCGCGTCTGTCGAGTGCGCTCGCACTGGAGTCGCTGACCGCCGGCGACGTGGTCACCGACTCGCCGCTCGCGGTGATCGATTCCGGTGCCGGCCCAGGCGAGATCCGCGCGGTGTCCCGCGAGAGTGGGCACTCGCGTCTCCTGGTGAGGTCCGGCGGATCAGGCCGCGACGCCGACGCCCTGAGCGGCGTCGTCCATGTGCGCGACAGCCTCGCCGCTCCATCCGGCACCACCGCAGCCGATCTCGCGCGACCACTCGCGCGGGTGGCGGCCGACCTACCGGTGCACGAGGTGCTGCGCCGCATGCGCGAGACCCGCGGTCATCTCGCGCTGGTCACCGATGGCGACCGGGTGCGCGGCGTGCTCTCGCTCGACGACGTGCTGACCCCGCTGGTCGCCTCGGCAGGCTGATCGAGCTGTCCTCCGCTGATCGACCTGCCCCCCGCTGATCGAGCTGCCCACCGCTGACAGAGCTGCCCATCGCTGATCGAGCTGCCCTCCGCTGACAGAGCTGCCCACCGCTGACAGAGCTGCCCACCGCTGATCGAGCTGCCCACCGCTGATCGAGCTTGTCGAGATCACTCCCACTCGGCGTCGGTGAGAATCCACGGGTCCCGCGGCAGCGTCGCGGGATCGTAACGGGCGACGAGATCCGCCGGCGCCACCCGCTCACCCGGGGCGGCCAGACCCAACGACACCGCGATGTGGTCGAGCACCGTCGCCGCGTCGACACTGCGCGCGGCCAGGTCGGTCAGCGTCACCGCGCCGTCACGCTTGGACAACCGGATGTGGTTCTCGTTCAACACCATCGGTACGTGCGCGTAGATCGGCGGGCGGTGGCCGAGCAGGGTGCACAGGTAGGCCTGTCGCGGGGCCGACGACAGCAGGTCGTCGCCGCGAACCACCTGATCGATACCCTGCTCGGCGTCGTCGACCACCACCGCCAGGTTGTAGGCCGGTGTGCCGTCGCCGCGTTCGATGACGAAATCGTCCACCGCCCCGACGTATTCGCCGTGCAGCACGTCGGTGACCGCGAATTCGGTGACGTCGGTGATGATCCGGGTGGCGGGTACTCGTCCGCTCGCACGTTTCTCGGCACGCTGGGTGTCGGTGAGGTGGCGGCACGTCCCCGGATAGGCGCCCGGCGGTGTGTGTGGTGCGCTCGGTGCCTCCAGGATCTCGCGGCGGGTGCAGAAACACTCGAAGGTGCGGCCGCGGGCGCGTAACCCGTCGATCACCGCGCGATAGTGGTCGAGACGATCACTTTGATAGATCACCGGAGAGTCCCACTCGACGCCGAGGGCATGGAGGTCGTCGATCTGGCCCCGGTCGGCACCGACGGCCGTGCGGTCCAGGTTCTCCATCCGCAGCAGAAAACGGCGACCGGTGGTGCGCGCGAACAGCCACGACAGCAGCGCGGTCCGCAGGTTGCCCACATGCAGTTCGCCCGACGGCGACGGTGCGAACCGGCCCGCGGCACTCACATCCACCGATGCAGGTGCGGCCGATCGATCCGGGGAAGACATCGCATCGAGCCTACCGCCGCGCCGCCGGGACACCCCGACCGACGATCGGCAGTCCTCAGATCGGGGCGCCGAGCTCGATCACCAGCCTGACCCCACCGAGTGGACTGTCCTCGAAATACGTCTGGCCGCCATGGAGTTCGGCCTGCTGCGCGATGAGGGCGAGTCCCAGACCCGAACCCGACGCCGCCGCGGTCGATCCCCGGACGAAACGCTCGAACACGCGCCGGCGCTCCTGCGGTGCGATGCCCACCCCGTCGTCATCGACCATCACCGCCACCGACCCGGCCGGTTCGCGTCGGCCGCTGATCTCCACTCGGTGCGCGCGTCCGTGTTTGACGGCGTTGGTGATCGCGTTGTCCAGGGCGAGACGGATGCCGTCTCCCCATCCGGTGACGATCAGCGGGTCGTCGCCGAGCACGGTGACGGTGATGCCGGGGTGGATGCGGGCCGACTCCGCGGCGGCCTCATCGGCCACCTCCAGCACGTCGACCGGTTCGCCGGGGCCGCGCCGCAGGTCGCCCGCCGCGAGGTTCTCCAGGGCTTGCAGCGTCGCCTCGATCCGGCCCTGAGTGTGGAGGAGGTCGGTGAGCAGCGCGTCACGGTCGGCGGGTGCGAGCCGCGCCGAACCGATCACCTCCAAGTCGGTACGCATCACCGTCAGCGGGGTGCGCAACTCGTGTGCCGCGGCGGCGGCGAAACCGCGGGCGGTCTCCAGTGCGGCCCCGGTTTCCTCCTGCGCGAGGCGGATACGCGCCAGCATCCCCCGAATCGCCGACGCGAGTTCATCGGTTTCGCGTGCGCCCGTCGGGGCGTCGTCCACGTCCGGTGGCGTGGCCGAGACCTGCCCGGTGAGCCGCACCAGCGGCCGCACGGCCCGGCCACCGAAGACCCAGCCGAGCAGGCTGGCGGCGATCACCGCGACCGCCCCGGTGACCCAGACGCGGCGCTGCTGGGTGCGGGTGATGGTGCGCGCGGTGAGCGTGGGTGCCGCCACCGAGACGTCCACCCGTTCTCCGGTGGCCAGCGTCGCCGACCCCGTGTCCACCCGGTATTCGGTGCCGTTGATGTCGACAGTGTGAAACCCGTACGGCTGCCGCGGGATTCGCGTGGTGGTTCCGGCGACCACGGTGTCCCCGTTACGCAGGGTCACCGCGAGGGCACCCACATCACCGATCCGACCGAGGTCGGCCTGTGCCACGTCGATGTTCAGACTCACCAGCCGGCTCGCCGTCTCCAGTTGCCGATCGAGATGGTTCAGATTGTTGCGCGCGATCTGATACGAGATGAAACCGGCCAGGGCGGTCACGATGATGAATGCCCCGGCCGACGCCGCCGCGGCCACCCGGACCCGCAGTGAGAAGGGCCGTCGCGGCATCACCGTCGCGGACCGCCGTGTGTGGTCGAGAGCCCCGACCTCACGTCTCCTCGTCCCGCAGCACGTAACCGATTCCCCGGACGGTGTGCAGTATCCGCGGGCGCCCGTCCACCTCGGTCTTGCGTCGCAGGTAGCCGACGAAGACGTCGGCGACGTTGGTGTCGGTGGCGAAGTTGTAGCCCCACACGGTTTCGAGGAGTTCGGCGCGGCTGAGCACCCGGCCATGATTCTGTGCGAACGTGGCCAGCAGGTCGAACTCGCGGCGGGTGAGATTGAGTTCGAGGTCGTCGCGGAACGCGCGGTGCGCGGCGAGGTCCACCCGCAGCGGGCCGGCCTCGAGGGGCTGCTGGCGAGACCGCGGCACATGCGGGTCACGCCTGCTGCGCCGCAGCAGGGCGCCGAGCCGCGCGGTCAGTTCGGCCAGCACGAACGGTTTCACCAGATAGTCGTCGGCGCCCGCCTCGAGCCCCGCGATCCGCGCCTCGGGTGAACTGCGCGCGCTGAGCACACAGATCGGCACCGTGCTGCCGCGGTCGCGCAGCTCGCTGATCACACTCATCCCCGAGCGGTCGGGCATCGTCATGTCCAGCACGATCGCCTCCACCTGGTCCTCGTCGAAGATCCGAAGTGCCTGCGTGCCACCGCTGGCAACCTCGACGTCGAAGCCGAAGACCTGCAGTCCGCGGCTCACCGACGCTCGTATCGCGTCGTCGTCGTCCACGACGAGAACTCGTGCCCGGTGCTCCGGTCCGCTGACCATGGTCCTCAACGGTACGGCGTGTGGGCCTGTTCGACGGACGTGAACCGATGAGAGATCGGTGAGAGTCACGCGTGACGATCTACCCGCCGCCCACTGCTGGCTAGGGTGTCAGTGTGCATCGCGTGGTGACGGTGGGTGTCCTCGGATCGAGCGCCCTGCTCGGCTTGGCTGCACTCCTCGGTGGCTGCGCCTCCAATGATCAGGTGTACGTGGCGCCGTCGACGTCTCTGGTGGTCCCCGCGGCGGCGACGCTGGTGGGGGAGGTGTCCGCGATCGGGCCCGACGACCTCGCGGTCGACGCCGGACTGGCCCGACCGGTGTCGGTTCGCCTGGCCGCCATCGTGCCGGTGGTGTGTGCGGGGGGACCGGCGCCGGCTGCCGCGCACTCCGATCTCTCCGCCGCGCTGTCGCGCACCGTCGCCGTCGGTACACCCGTGGTGGTGGCGCGCGTCGCCGGCCGCGACCCGAACGGCGACGTGCTGACCGGTTACGTGTTCCCCCGTGCACCGCGATCCACCGATCCGAGCGGCCCCAGCATCAACGAACAGCTCCTGCGTGCCGGTGAGGCACAGGTGCAGCCGCCGGTGCGTCATGGCGGGGACGCGCCACCGGTGGACAAGCAGGTCGCATCCGCGGTCGCGGACATGCCGCAACCCGGGCGCACGCTGTACCCGCGCCTGGTGGCCGCCGAATCGGACGCGTGGTCGGCGAAACGGGGACCGATCGGTGGATGTGCGCGCCACCAGCAGGTGCTCGACGATCAGGCCGCCGCATCCCGCGCGGCCGCCGCGACCACCACGCCGACCACTGCGCCGACGTCGACCCCCCGACCGCCGTCGTCGACGCCGACGAACGAGCCGGTGCCCACACGAGAGCATCCGATCCTCACCCGGATCTGCAAACGCATCGACATGTGCTGACGTGCACGCGTGAACGGCCCCGCGCATGCGCGGGGCCGTTCGGTCGGGGTTCGGTGCAACCCGCTGCTCAGTTCAGCGGTCCGGGGCAACGCCAGTCGTGAATTCCCGGACCCGGCTTGCCGACTCCGGGGCCGGGATCACCGTGCTGTTGCTTCTTCTGCGGGAGTCCGGGGCATCCCCAGTCGATGACGCCGGGACCCGGTTTGCCGATGCCGGGGCCCGGGTCGGCGGCGTGGGCGCTGCCGGCCCCGGCCATCAACGGAAGTGCGGTGAGGGCGCCGGCGGCGGCGACACCGGCGGCAAGGCGGCGGATTCGTGTCGAACGTGTGGTGATGGACATGGTCATTTCCTTTCCGTGGGACTTCAATTCGGTTGTTTCGCCCTGCGTCGGGCACCACCGACGATGCGGGCCGGGCGTGCTCACGACAACGCCTCGACGTCGCGCCTCACCGGTTCCTCATGCGCGTCGTGTGCCGAACTGCGCAGATGCGGATCGACGTGTGAACAGAGTGAGAGTCGCGCCGGGATACGGGGGTCGTTGCGGGAATCGAATCCAGTAGGGACGATGGGGTGGTGGACCTCCCGGTGATGCCGCCCATCGCGCCGATGCTCGCCAAGGCGGTCGATGCCGTCCCCGAACAACCCGACGGTGAGCCGGAGTGGTCATATGAACCCAAGTGGGATGGGTTCCGCGCGTTGATTTTTCGCGACGGCGACGAGGTGTACATCGGTTCCCGCGGCGGTAAGGATCTGGCCCGCTACTTTCCCGAGATCGTCGACGCCGCGCGTGTGGAACTACCCGCCAAGGTGGTGCTCGACGGTGAGATCGGCGTGCCGGCTCTGTTGGGTGACACCCATCGGCTCGACTGGGATTCGCTGGCCCAGCGCATCCATCCCGCCGAGTCACGGGTGCAGATGCTCGCGGAGAAAACCCCGGCCATCTTCATCGGATTCGATGCGCTGGCTCTCGATTCCATCTCCGTGATCGACGAGCCGTTCGCCCGGCGCCGGGAGGCGCTGCTGAACGCCGTCGGCGACGACGAGGCGGGACGACGGATCCGTGTCAGTCGCGTCACCACCGATGCCGCCGAGGCCCACGAGTGGTTCTCGGCGTTCGAGGGCGCCGGACTCGACGGGGTGGTGGCCAAACGTCTGGGCGGTCGTTACGTGCAGGGCAAACGGGAGATGCTCAAGGTCAAGCACAAACGCACCGCCGACTGTGTGGTCATCGGCTATCGCGTACACAAGAGCGGCACGGGTCTCGGGTCGATGCTGCTGGGTCTCTACGCCGATGGTCAGCCGCGGATGGTCGGCGGCGCGGGGGCGTTCACCGACCGCAAGCGAATCGAGTTGCAGCAGATGTTCGAACCACTGCGTCTCGATCCGGAGGCACCCGCCGCGGGGCAACCCACGCGCTGGCGGTCGGAGAAGTCGGAGGAGTGGATCCCGATCCGCCCAGAACTCGTCGCCGAAGTGGCGTATGACCAGATGGAGAACGGTCGGTTCCGCCACACGGTCAAGTTCCTGCGGTGGCGACCCGACCGCGATCCCGCCGGATGCGGCTACGACCAGCTCGAGGTGCCGCTGACCTACGATCTGCACGACGTGCTGGAAGGCGCTGACTGACATGGCATCTCGTTCGCCTGCCGAAGAACTCGCCGTCGACGGCGTCGCGGTACGCCTGAGCAACCCAGACAAGATCTACTTTCCGCAACTCGGTGAGAACGGCGGCCGCAAACGCGATCTGGTCGGCTACTACCAACGCGTCGCCAAACACGTGGCGGGCGGGAAAGCCGGTGGCGACGGGCCGATGATGACCGCCGTGCGCGATCGCCCGACCTTTCTGCAGCGATTTCCCGACGGCGTCGACGGTGACGAGATCTACCAGAAGCACATCCCCAAGAAGCGTCCCGAACACGTGCTGTCCACTCGCATCACCTTTCCGTCGGGGCGCACCGGAGACGCGCTGCGGCCCACGATCCCGGCCGACGTCGTCTGGGCCGCCAACCTCGGGACGGTCACCTTCCACACCTGGCCGACGATCTGCACCGACAACGACCATCCCGATCAGCTCCGCATCGACCTCGACCCGCAGCCGGGCACCGACTTCGACGACGTGCGGGCGGTCGCGCTCGACGTGCTGGCCCCGCTGCTCGACGAACTCGGGTACACCGGATTCCCGAAGACGTCCGGCGGCAGGGGGATTCACGTCTACATCCCGGTGGAACCGCGGTGGGACTTCATCGCCGGACGGCGCTGCGTGATAGCGCTGGCCCGCGAGATGGAACGCCGCAAGCCCGACGCGGTGACCATCTCCTGGTGGAAAGAGGAACGCGGACAACGCATCTTCATCGATTTCAACCAGAACGCCCGCGACCGCACGATGGCGTCGCCGTACTCGGTGCGACGCAGCGCCACCGCCCGGGTGTCCACGCCGGTCACCTGGGCCGAACTCGCCGACGTGAATCCCGACGACTGCACCATCTCCACCGTGCCCGACCTGCTGGCCAAGAGGGGAGATCCGATGGCCGACATCGCCTCTCACCGTCGCGGGCTCGAACCCCTGCTGGAACTCGTGCAGCGTGACGACGCCGATGGTCTCGGCGATATGCCGTATCCGCCGAGCTATCCGAAGATGCCCGGGGAACCGCCGCGGGTGCAACCGAGTAAGAAGGTCGGCGCACACTGGGATTCCCACGGTAACCGCATCACCGGAGGCTGAACCCGCCGTTGTGATCGCCGTCCACCGAACACCGGTTGCTCGACGCCATCCGACCACGAAGGAGATCCGATGCCTGCCACGCGCGAACCCCATCCCTGGCCCGAGGTGCCGGTGGCCGAATGGGAAGACACCCGCGACACCGTGCAGTTGTGGACGCAGATCGTCGGCAAGACGCGACTTGCCTTGTCGCCGCCGGAAAATCACTGGTGGAATGTCGCGCTGTATGTGAATTCGGTGGGACTGACCACGTCACTGATGCCCTACGACGGCTACGGGGTGGAAGTGGTGTTCGACTTCACCGCCGACGTTCTGGAGATCGTCACCACTCGCGGCGAGCGACGGCAGGTGCGGCTCGAGCCCCGCACCGTCGCCGATTTCTATGCCGATTACCTCGCCCAACTGGGCTCGCTGGGCATCGAGTTCCCGATCTACCCCAAACCCGTCGAACTTCCCGAGGCCATCCCGTTTCCCGACGACACCACGAACGCCGCCTACGACGCCGACGCGATGCGCCGGTTCTGGACGTCGATGGTCAGTGCCAAGCGGGTGTTCGACACCTTCCGCGGACAGTTCACCGGGAAATGCAGTCCGGTGCACTTCTTCTGGGGCGCTTTCGATCTCGCGGTCACCCGTTTCTCCGGACGTGGCGCACCGCTGCATCCCGGCGGCATACCCAACTGTCCCGACTGGGTGATGCACAAGGCCTACGACGCGCAGTTGTCGAGCGCGGGATACTGGCCGGGCGGCGGTGCGGAAGGGGCGTTCTATTCCTATGCCTATCCCGGACCCGACGGATTCGGTGACGCCGTCGTCGCTCCCGACCCCGCCTACTTCGACGAATCGCTCGGCGAGTTCCTGCTGCCGTACACGGCGGTGCGCAGTGCGTCGGACCCCGATGCACTGGTGCTGGAATTCTTGCAGTCGACCTACGACGCGGCGGCCCGCCTCGCCGATTGGCCGCTGCCGCTGCGCTGAGAAGGACGTAGGGTGATTGATCGCCGGTGCGTCAGGTCGTGCTGGACCGGATTCGAGGTGGGGACATTGAAGAAGACCGCTGTGATGGTCGCGATTCTCGGCGCGGTCGTCGCGACGCTGCTGGCTCCCGCGGCCACCGCGCGCGCCGCCGTCCTACCGGTGCGGTCCGGCATGGAGATCGAGGTCCCGCAGACACTCGTCACCGCCGCCGAATGCACCCTCGGCGCCGTCGTCTCGGCCACCGACGCCCTGACCGCAGGGCATTGCGGCAACGTCGGTCAAGACGTCTACACCGGCGGGGGCAAGCGCATCGGGACCATCCGCGCCAACGGCATCAACCAAGGTCTCGACATCGCGATCATCCGCCTGGCGCCCGGCACCAGGGCTGTCGTCGACCCGATCGACTGGTCGTCGGGCTTCCGGAAGGGGCAGACCGTGACCAAGTTCGGTGTGACCTCGGGATTCGGCCGCGGAGTGATCACCGACCCCCGACCCGAGGTGCGCAGCGCGCGCGGCTTCTCGCTGGCCCCGCCGTTCCTCATCCTGCACGACACCGTCAGCGTGGAGTCGAGCCTGGTGTCGCGATCGGGCGACAGCGGGGCGGGTGTCCGCGACGCGAGCGGGCGAGTGATCGGCATCCTGTCGGCGGGGTCGGACACGGCCACCCTGATCGCACCCGTGTCGTTGATTCCCGGCCATCCGCGCTGACCAGGACACCCACCTGCGGCCGCACGCATTTGGGTAGCGGGCGCGACGCCCGCTATCATCGCTGAGCCTGGAGGATTCGCCTAGTGGCCTATGGCGCTCGCCTGGAACGCGGGTTGGGTTAACAGCCCTCGGGGGTTCGAATCCCCCATCCTCCGCCAAATCGTCGAACGCGGTGCGAGTCGGTGAACGCTGGTGGTACAGCCACCGCGTCTACCGGTTCGCGCCGCGTTTTCGCGTTGAATCCGGTGATGGTGTGCGTCGACCAGGGCCGGTGTGCTCGTTGGGCGCACGCCTGGTTAGAATTGACGACGGATCCCGCGCGGCGTGCATCCTGTGAACTCCCCCAGGGCCGGAAGGCAGCAAGGGTCAACGGGCTCTCTCGGGTGCGCGGGGTCCCCCATCACAAGGTCACCAGCGCCGTCGGGCCGCGAGAGCCAAAGCCGCGTCGGCCCGGCGAGAGGGCTTCGCGTTGAACTACCACTCGATGAGTGCCGACCAGCTCCGCGCCACCCAGGACGACCTGCGCAAGCTTTACGACGCGCTCTGTGCGGCCGGCCTGAAACTCGACCTGACCCGCGGGAAACCCGCCGCCGATCAGCTCGATCTCTCCAATGAACTGCTGGCCCTGCCCGGCGCCGACGACTTTCGGGACGCCGCGGGCACCGACACCCGTAACTACGGCGGCATCGCGGGCCTGCCCGAACTGCGGGCGATCTTCGGTGAACTGCTCGCCGTGGACCCCGCCAATCTCATCGCTTTCGGCAACTCGAGCCTGGAGCTGATGCATCAGCTCACCGTGTTCTCGCTGTTGCGTGGCAACCCGGACTCCACGATCCCGTGGGGTGCGGCACCCATCAAGTTCCTGTGCCCGTCGCCGGGCTACGACCGGCACTTCGCCATCACCGAGCACTACGGCATCGAGATGATCCCGGTGCCGATGCTGCCGAACGGCCCCGACGTCGACGTGTGCGCGGAACTGACTGCTGCCGATCCGAGCATCAAGGGCCTGTGGGCGGTGCCCACCTACTCCAACCCGACGGGGGCCACCTACACCGAGGAGGTCGCGCGGGCGTTGATGTCGATGCCCGCCGCCCCGGACTTCCGCATCTACTGGGACAACGCCTACGCGGTGCACACCCTCGTCGACGCGCCCCCGCCGCCGCTGCCGATCATCGACATCGCCGCGCAGGAGGGCAACCCCAACCGGGTGTACGTCCTGGGGTCCACGTCGAAGATCACGTTCGCCGGTGCCGGCGTCGCGTTCTTCGGTTCCTCGCCGGCCAACGTCGACTGGTTCACCAAGAACCTGTCGTTCTCGACGATCGGGCCGGACAAGATCAACCAGCTCCGGCATACCCGGTTCTTCGGTAGTGCCGCTGGCGTGCACGAGCACATGGCCCTGCACCGCGCCCTACTGGCGCCGAAGTTCGCGCTCGTGCTCGAGATCCTCGCCGACCGTCTCGCCGACTCCAAGGTCGCGGCCTGGTCGGAGCCCGAGGGCGGCTACTTCATCAGCCTCGACGTGATCGACGGCGCGGCCAAGCGGACCATCCAGCTGGCCAAGGAGGCGGGTATCGCGCTGACCGCGGCCGGGTCGACCTACCCCTACAAGGACGATCCGTACGACCGGAACATCCGGCTCGCGCCCACCTTCCCCGGCATCGACGAGTTGCGTGCCGCGATGGACGGCGTGGCCACGTGTGTGCTCCTCGCGGCCACCGAGACGTTGCTCTCGGCCGCCGACTCCTGAGCCGGGATGAGCAGAGTGTCTCGCCGGTGGCTGGTGGCCGCCGGGTTCGCGCTCGTCGGGGTGCTCGCGCTGTGGCTGCAGGACGTTGTGGTGCCCTACACCACACCCTTCTGGGGTCTGTTCGACAATCAGCTCGATCTCGACGTCTATCGTGCCGGCAGCCAGACCGTGCTCGACGGTGGGAGTCTCTACGACGCCAAACTGCTCGGGCAGATGGACTACACCTACGCGCCCATCTCCGCCATCATCTTCTTCCCGTTCGCGTGGATGCCGTTCGAGGCCGCTCGAATCATCTGGACCGCAGGCATTTTCATCGCGCTCTACCTGGTGATCATGCTCAGTTTCCGCTCACTCGGCCGGCGGGCGAGTTGGCCGCTGCGGGTCATCGCGGTATCGCTGGTGGCGGTGTCGCTGCTGCTCGAACCGGTGCGCACCACCATCTGGTACGGGCAGATCAACGTCTTCCTGATGCTGATCGTGCTCGCCGACCTGCTACGACCCGACCGCAGCCGTGTGATGGGAGTCGGCACCGGTATCGCCGCAGGCATCAAGCTGACGCCGCTGATCTTCATCCTCTATCTGGGTCTGCTGCGCCGTTGGCGGGCGATGCTGGGCGTGATCGCCGGGTTCGTCGGCACCATCGTCGTCGGATTCATCGCATTGCCCGCGGAATCGTGGGCGTACTGGACCGACAAGCTCTTCGACTCCAATCGTGTCGGCGCCCCGCAGACGGTCGGCAACCAGTCGATCCGCGGGTGGCTGGCCAATCTGATCCACACCGACCATCCCAACGGGCTGCTGTGGCTGGTGCTGGTGCTGGCCGCGCTGACGCTGGGGATGTACGCTGCGGTTCTGGCGCACCGCAACGGTCAGGAGTTGCTGGCGTTGTCGCTGGTCGGGATGACCGCCTGTGCGATCTCCCCGATGTCGTGGGGGCATCACTGGGTGTGGTTCGTTCCGGTCATGGTGATCTGCGTGCACCTGGCGTTGCGGACCGACCTGTCGGCGCCGCGGCGCGTCGCCGCGGGGCTCGGGCTCGCCTGCCTGATCCTCGTCGCGTTCTCGTGGCGGACGTATCTCGCGCATCCGATCTGGTTCGTGAACAAGACGGTCCCCGACGCCTACCTCATCGGGCTGTTCTTCAAGCACGGCATCGCATGGCTCGAATGGTTCACCGTGTACCCCTACAACGCGGTGTTCCTCGGGACGTCGATCGCGACGATCTTGGTGTTCCGCACTTCGCGGACATCTCCCCTTCCCAGTGCCGACACCGAGCGCGACCCGGTCGGGTAGCCCGTCGAGCGTGCCCGGATCCGAGTCGAGCGTGCCCAGATCCGCGTTGAGCGTGCCCGGTTTCGGGTTGAGCGTGCCCGGTTTCGGGTTGAGCGTGCCCGGGGTGTCGCCCCCCTGTGGGGCAGCGGCTTGGTGTGTCGGCACCCGCCGGTAGTCTCGACGCGTGGCTCTGTATCGCACCTATCGCCCGGCAACCTTCGCCGAAGTCGTGGGTCAGGAACATGTCACCGATCCGCTGAGCCGCGCGCTCGACAGTGGCCGGATCAACCACGCCTACCTGTTCTCCGGCCCGCGCGGGTGCGGTAAGACGTCGTCGGCGCGCATCCTCGCCCGATCGCTGAACTGCGAGCAGGGCCCCACGTCCACGCCGTGCGGCGTCTGCTCGTCCTGCGTGGCGCTCGCCCCCGGCGGACCGGGCAACCTCGACGTCATCGAGCTCGACGCGGCCAGCCACGGTGGCGTCGACGACACCCGTGAGCTGCGTGACCGCGCCTTCTACGCTCCGTCGGAGTCGCGGTACCGCGTGTTCATCGTCGACGAGGCGCACATGGTGACCAACGCGGGCTTCAACGCGCTGCTCAAGATCGTCGAGGAACCACCGGAGCACCTCATCTTCGTTTTCGCGACCACCGAGCCGGAGAAGGTGCTCCCGACCATCCGTTCGCGTACCCATCACTACCCGTTCCGGCTGCTCGCCCCGCCGGTGATGCGGGGCCTGCTCGAACGCATCTGCGCCAAAGAAGGTGTCACCGTGGCACCCGACGTCTTTCCGCTGGTCATCCGTGCCGGTGGCGGCTCACCGCGCGACTCGCTGTCGATTCTCGACCAATTGCTTGCCGGCGCGTCGGACGAAGGCGTCACCTACGACCGCGCCCTCGCACTGCTCGGCGTCACCGACATCGCGCTCATCGACGACGCCATCGACGCACTCGCCACCGCCGACGGGGCGGGGTTGTTCGCCACCGTGGAGAAGGTGGTCGACGCCGGCCACGACCCCCGACGTTTCGCCGTCGACCTGCTCGAGCGACTCCGGGATCTCATTCTGCTGCAGGCAGTTCCGGACGCAGCACAACGAGGACTGGTGGAGGCGCCCGGCGATCAGCTCGCGCGGATGAATGCCCAGATCGAGAAACTCGGGCCGGGTGGACTCACCCGATTCGCCGAGATCGTGCACACCGCACTCGGTGAGATGCGCGGTACCACGTCGCCTCGGCTGCTGCTCGAGGTGATGTGCGCGCGGATGCTGCTCCCCGCGGTCTCCGACGACGAAGCGGCGGTGCTCCAGCGCCTCGAACGGCTCGAATCCGGTGTGCGACCGGCCGCGCCATCGGCACCCACAGTGAGCCCACGTGGTGAGGGCAGTGCCGCGCCTCCACCATCCCCTCCGTCCGACGATCCGCCGAAGTACGTTCGGCCGTCGCAGCGCAAGGCCGAGCCCAGCCCCGAGCCCGTCGAACCCCCTGCCGAGACTCCGACGGCACCGGAGCCGGTGGCCGAGAAGCAGCCGGTGGCCGAGAAGCCCGTGGCACCACAGCCCGTGGCACCGCAGCCGGTGGCCGAGAAGCAGGCGGTGGCCGAGAAGCAGCCGGTGGAGAAGCCACCCAGTTCGCCGCAACCGCCCGCTGTCACGGTCGACGACGACATCCCGCTACCCGAGGAGCCCGTCGACGAGTCCGCTGCGCCGCCGGACGAGCCGGGTGTCGCGCGTCGGTCGGCCGCGCAGGCCGCGGAGCCCGTGTCGGAGTCACCGCCGCCGACCGACACCGGCCTTGACGTCGACACCGTGCAACGGCGACTGCAGGAGGTGCGATCCGCGGTTCGGGAGCGCTCCAAGAGCATCGAGCCGATGCTGTCGGCCGCCGTGATCGTCGACCTCGACGACGACGTCGTGGTATTCGGACATCCGGTGGAGGTGCTGGTCGGCAGGCTGTCGGCGCCACACGCGGTGTCGATCATCCGTGAGGCGTTGCGTGAGGTCTTCGGCACCGACCTCGACGTTCGAACCATCCACCAGGCGCCCGGTGCGGCAGCTCCGTCGGCGTCCGCAGCGCCGACCAAGTCCACACCCAACCGTCGAGCACAAACCTACGCGCGGCCGAGCCGTGCTCGCGGACAATCAGATTCGGGCGAACGGCCCGTCGCGCAGCCCGAATCGGCCGCTGAACCCGAGGAACCCGAACCGCCGCGTCCCGACGACGAGATCCCCGACGCCGAACGCGCCGAGATGGTGGCGGAGGCCCATCGCGGCGGACCTGGCGTCCGTGTCGATCAGGACAAACTCGCGATGGAGCTACTGCAGAACGAACTCGGGGCGCGCCCGCTGGAGTGACACCCGCCGTCCGCTGGTTGAGGGTCGGTCCGCTGGTTGAGCGTCGGTCCGCTGGTTGCGCGTCGGTTCGCTGGTTGAGCTTGTCGAAACCACTTGGTGGGCAATGTCCGTTGGTTGAGCTTGTCGAAACCACTCGGTGGGCAATGTCCGCTGGTTGAGCTTGTCGAAACCACCTGGTGGGCACGCTCAACCCGGATCTGGGCACGCTCAACCCGGATGGTCCGCTGGTTGAGCGTCGGTCCGCTGGTTGCGCGTCGGTTCGCTGGTTGAGCTTGTCGAAACCACTTGGTGGGCAATGTCCGCTGGTTGAGCCTGTCGAAACCACCTGGTGGGCACAGTCATCCGGAATCTGGGCACGCTCGACGCGAATCCGGGCACGCTCGACCGAGATCTGGGCACGCTCGACCCGGATCTGGGCACGCTCGACCGGGATCTGGGCACGCTCGACCAAGATTTGGGCACGCTCGACCCGGATCCGGGCCCGCTCGACCAGCCTAGGGCTGCCACCACGGGCGCAGCGGAAGGTCGCTGCGGCCTTTGGCGTCGAGCTTGGTGGCCAGCACGTGATGAAGCTGAATGATGTTGCGTTCGAATCCGATCCGGCAGCCAGCCATGTACAGGCCCCAGAGGCGCGCGGTGCCCTCCGACACCTCCGCGACCGCCTCGTCCCAATGCTCGACGAGATTACGGTTCCAGTCACGCAGGGTCATCGCGTAGTGATCGCGGAAGTTCTCTTCGTGCAGCACCTCGAGACCGCCGATGTCCTGGATCTTGGAGATGATCTTGCCCGAACCGGTCAACTCTCCGTCGGGAAACACGTACCGGTCGATGAACGAACCCGCGCGCGCGTTCTTGAAGTTGTCCGGCCGGGTGATGCAGTGGTTCAACAACATTCCGCCCACGCGCAGCTTGTCTCGCATGAACGAGAAGTACGACGGATAGTTGCTCACCCCGATGTGCTCGGTGAGGCCGATCGACGACACCGCGTCGAAATCACCCTCCACCACGTCGCGGTAGTCGCTGTGCCGCACCTCGGCGAGGTCGCCGAGACCCTCGTCGACGATGGCCTGCTTGGCCCAGGCGGCCTGCTCGGCGGAGAGCGTCACGCCCAGCGCCTTGACGCCGTGCCGCGCGGCGTACCGCACCATTCCGCCCCAGCCGCAACCGATGTCGAGTAACCGGTCACCGGGCTTGAGTCGCAATTTGTCGAAGATCAGGCGGTACTTGTTCTCCTGGGCGGTCTCCAGCGACGCCTCGAGGTCGGGGTACACCGCGCACGTATACGTCATCGACGGCCCCAGCACCCACTCGTAAAACGTGTTCGACACGTCGTAGTGATGGTGGATCACCTCCGCGTCGCGGGCCTTGCTGTGCCTCAGGCCTTCGGCGAACCGGCGCCACCGAGGCAGTGCCTCCTGCGGCGGCGGGGCGATCGGACGGAAATGCTCGAGTCCCAGGGAGCGGGCCACGTGGGCCAGGGTGAGCGGAGACGGGCGTTTGAACTCGAGGTCGGCGGCAAGCGCTTGGAGCGCCTCGTACGGATCGCCGGGGTGTGCGCCCACCAGTTCCAGATCGCCGGAGACGTATGCGCGGGCCAGTCCGAGATCGCCGGGGGCGGTGACCAGATAGGTTGTGCCACGCGGAGTCTTCAGGTTCAGTCCGTACTCGGCGTCGGCAGGACCGGCGGCGCTGCCGTCGTAGGCGGTGATGCGGATGCTCAGGTCGCCGCCCACGATCGCCTCGAAGACCTGCGCCAGGGTCAGTTTGCCGGCGGGTGCCTCGGCCGAGGCCGGTGAACCTTCTCGGAATGTGGTCACTGCTGCTTCACCGCTTTCGCATAGAGGTCGAGAAGTCTGCCGCGTGGGTCGTAGCGCTTCTTGAGTAGCCGATAGTTCTCGCCGCCATACAGCTCGTCGAACTCCTCAGGAGCGTAGAACGATTCGGAGTACAACGACTTGTGGCCGTCGAGTTCGGCCACCTTTCGCTCGATGAGCTTGTTGGTGTGTCCGGGGTCGCCGGGTGTCACCGGGACCGCCGACCAGAACCCCACATTCACATAGGTGCGACGGGGCTCGAGCGGATACAGCGGCCAGGGACGCACCGCATCGGCGCCGGGCAAGGCCGGCTCCCGTAACCGCAACGGGCACAACCAGAGCGGTTCGATCGGCACATTCTCGAGGAACCACTCGAGGTAGTCCGTGGTGTGCTCGAGGGGAACCTCGATGTCTTGCACCACCCGCTCGTTCGCGGGTAGCCCCTTGCGCCGGTTGAGGCGGTCGGCGATGTCGAAACGCTTGTCGTAGCCGATGAGCTTCCAGTAGAAGCTGCTCCGCAGCAATCTCTTCGGCCACACGCGGCGGATTCTGGGGTTCTGCGCACCGAAGGCTCGTGAACACCAGAACCAGTCGGTGTCCCAGCGCCACAGGTAGTCGCCGATGGTCAGCCGGTCGCGCTTGGGGGTGGCCGACCGCGCATGCTGGATCGAGCGGTAGTAGATGTCCATGCCGGTGTAGTCGCTGACCGGTCCCGGCTCGTCCGTGCGGCGGCCCAGTGTGAGGTACGCCTCGTCGGAGGTGAACACGGTTCCGTCGAGATAGTCGACGGCCTCGCCGTCATGGCTGCGTTCGGTGACGATGGTGCTCATCGTCGCCTCGAGTTCGCGTAGATCGGTGAAACGGATATGCCGCAGTGCGACATACGGCTCCACCCGCTCCAGTTCGATCTTGAGGCGAACCGAATAACCTAGCGTGCCATAGGAATTGGGGAATCCGAAGAACAGGTCGGAGTAGTCGTTGGTGGGGGTGGCGGTCACGATCTCGCCGTCGCCGGTGAGGATGTCGATCTCCAGGACCGATTCGTGCGGCAGACCATTGCGGAACGAGGTGCTCTCGATCCCGAGTCCGGTCACCGCGCCGCCGAGCGTGATGGTCTTGAGCTGCGGAACCACCAGCGGCGCCAGACCGTACGGCAGCGTGGCGGCCACCAGATTCTCGTACGTGCACATCCCGGCGACATCGGCGGTGCGCGCGTCGGGATCCACCGAGATCACCCGGTCGAGACCCGACACGTCAAGGCCGGGGTAGGGGTTCTTGGCGCGGGTACGGAAGAGGTTCGACGTCTTCTTGGCCAGACGTACGGTGGCCTGCGGCGGGATGGCGCGATAGCTCGCCAGAAGCCTCGAGACTCCTGCGTCGAATGCCTGTGCCCCCATCTCCAACCGTGCCGAGTTCACCCGGCTAGCCTAGGACCTGTTCACCAGACCCGCCAATCCGTTGGTTGGTTGTTCATCCGAAAAGGAGTACCCGTCGTGGGTGAGATTTCCGCTACCCATTCGATCGAGATCGACGCCACACCCGACGCGGTGATCGGTGCGCTGGCCGACTACAACGAGGTGCGGCCGGCGATTCTCCCGGAGCAGTATCGGGACTACGCGGTGATCAGCGGCGGCAACGGCGACGGCACCGTGGTGCACTGGATTCTGCAGGCCACCTCGAAGCGGCAGCGTGACGTCAAGGCGGTCGTGTCGGTCACCCCCGACACCGTCACCGAACGCGACGAGAATTCCTCGATGGTGACCAGCTACCGCGTGAGCCCCGCGGGTTCGGGCAGCTCGGTGCGAACCACCACCACCTGGACCAGCAACGCAACCGGCGTCGGGGGATTCTTCGAGAAGAGATTCGCGCCGAAGGGTCTCGCCGCGATTCAGGCCGAGGTGCTCGGCAATCTGAAGAAGCGGCTCGAGAAGTAGGCGATTCGAGAAGTCGACAGCGCGAGAAGTACTCGGCGGGCGTCGTGCGCGGTGATCAGCGGCCGCGTCGTCGGGGCCGTGCACGCCCGTCACCGCTGCCGCCGCGCGACGGTGTGGACGCCACCCGGGTGGTGCTGCGTGACGGACCCGAACGAACGGTGCTGCGGTGCCTGCTCGACACGGACTCACTGTCGGGCCTGACCGAAACCGAACTGCGCAGACGTGCCGGACGCGGCGAGATCGTCGACGCCGACGGTGCCCCGGTCGATCTTGATCGACCGGCTCGCCGCAACACCTCGCTGTACCTCTACCGCGACCTGCCCGACGAGGTGCCGATCCCCTTCGAAATGCCGGTTCTCTACCGCGACGAGAACATCGTCGTCGTCGACAAACCCCACTTCCTCGCGACGATGCCGCGCGGCAGGCACGTCACCCAGACCGCGCTCGTCCGGCTGCGGCGCGAACTCGGCAGCGACGAGGTGGCCCCCGCGCATCGCCTCGACCGGCTCACCGCAGGGGTGCTGCTGTTCACGCTTCGCCCCGAGGTGCGAGCGGCCTACCAGGAGTTGTTCGCGGCGCGTCGGGTGCGTAAGCAGTATCGCGCGCTGGCGCCGGTCGACGACCGCCTCGCCGACGGGGTGACCGTGCGCGATCGCATCGAGAAGACCTCGGGCGACCTACGCGCGCTGGTGGTCGACGGCCCGGTGAACGCGATCAGCGACATCACGTTGCTGCACACGGTGCGGCCCGGACCCGAGGCGCTGGGCGTCTACCGGCTGATCCCGCACACCGGCCGCACCCATCAGTTGCGGCTGCACATGGCCTCGCTGGGGACCCCGATCGTCGGTGATCCGCTCTATCCCGAGGTGCGCCCCGACCTCGCTGCGCGACCCGACCACGGCGACTTCGACCACCCCTTGCGGCTCGTCGCGCACTCGCTGGAGTTCGAGGACCCGATCTCGGGGGAGCGCCGACTCTTCCAGTCCCGGTACCGCGTCGACGAACTACCCTGAGGTCCGTGACCATCCGGGCCTCCTACGAGCGGCACCCCGACCTCGGCTGCGAGGCGGTGGTGTTCATCGACGACGAGTCGATGGCCTGCTTCCAGATCCAGCGCGAACTGCTCGCCGACACACAGGCCGCGGGGACCCGGACGGCCGGGAACCCGGAGGGCGGTGATCGGCGCCGGCACCAGCACTGCGTGACAACCGGGGCGAGCGCCCCGATCTACGGGGCCGTCCTCGAGTGGCGCCGCGTCGACGGCAACCGGCTCGAATTCGCCCTCACCCGCCGCGCGGGCATGCTGTTCGGCGAACCGGAACTGTCCTTCGAGATCACACCGGTGGGGGATGCGACGGTCGACGAGATCGTCGAGCATGTCGAGCGGCTGCTCCGCTGAACCCACCGACTACCCTGGACCGCGTGACTCAACCTTTCGATCCCAGCTCCCTGTTCGGCGGTGGCGGCGGTGACGACAACCCGATGGCCGGGCTGCTCGCCCAAGCACAGCAAATGCAGGCCCAGTTGCTCGCCGCCCAGGAGGAAATCGCCGCCGCCGAGGTCACCGGTTCGGCCGGCAACGGACTGGTGAGCGTCACCGGAACCGGCACCGGCGAGATCACCGCGGTGTCCATCGACCCCAAGATCGTCGACCCCGACGACGTCGAGACCCTGCAGGATCTGCTGCTCGGCGCACTGTCGGACCTCGCCGCCAAACGCGACGAACTGACCAGCGAGAAGATGGGCCCGCTCGCGGGCGGACTGGGTGGTTCGGGCGGGCTGCCCGGCCTGGGCTGATGGCGAGTCAGCCGACGGCACCGCAGATGTGTGCGTGCATCCATGTATGAGGGACCGATCCAGGACCTCATCGACGAGCTGGCCAAGCAGCCCGGGCTCGGCCCCAAGGGTGCCCAGCGCATCGCGTTTCACCTGCTTGCCGGCGAGAAGGCCGACATCGACCGCCTGATCGCCGCGCTCGGCAGGGTTCGCGACGATGTGACCTTCTGTGCCGAATGCGGCAACGTGTCGGCCGACCGGCTCTGCCGGATCTGCGCGGATGCGCGACGCGACGCCACCAAGATCTGCGTGGTGGAAGAACCCAAGGACGTGCACGCGATCGAACGCACCAAGGAGTTCCACGGCCGCTATCACGTTCTCGGCGGGGCGCTGGACCCGTTGTCGGGCATCGGTCCCGATCAGTTGCGTATCCGCGAGCTGCTGCGCCGCCTCGCCTCTGCCGACGACGGCGTAGAGGTCAGCGAGGTGATCGTGGCCACCGACCCGAACACCGAGGGCGAAGCCACCGCCACCTATCTGTTGCGGATGCTCAAGGATTTCCCGGGGCTGTCGGTCACCCGCCTCGCGTCGGGCCTGCCGATGGGTGGCGACCTCGAGTTCGCCGATGAACTCACCCTCGGTCGTGCCCTGTCGGGTCGCCGCATCCTCACCTGAACGGGCATCCTCACCTCAACGACGTACTTCCCGGCGAACGACGGCGTGCGACCGCGGCCGGCTGCGGCTTGTTGTCCCACATCCGGTCGAGGCGTCTGCTACAGATGGTGGGTGCCACCCAGGGGAACTCGTCCACGCCCATCGGTCCGGTGCCTCGGGCTGCTCGTCGCCGTGGCCACCTTGATCGCGTTCGCGGCGACCGGCGTGGCGAACGCTCCCGCCACCGCCTCGCCGACGCTGAGTTGGGGCCCGTGCGCACCGATCCACGGTGCCTCCAAGGAGACCCGGTGCGCGACGCTGCGGGTTCCGCGCGATTACGCCGACCCGTCCGGACCCACCATCTCCCTGACCATCAGTCGGCTTCCCGCCCGCGACCAGGCGGCCAAGCGCGGTGTGATCGTCGGGAACCCCGGCGGTCCCGGCGGCGACGCCATCGGGATGTTCAGCGGGCTGACGCCGCCTGCGGCGATGCGCGACGAGTGGGACCTCGTCGCGGTGCAACCGCGTGGCCTGCTCGGCTCCACCCCGGTGCAGTGCAGCGATACGGTGCCCGTCGGCGCCGAACTCGAAATCGGGCGAGCCGGCCGCGAGTCGTGCGAACAGAAGACGCCCGGTTACACCAAGACGATCACCACCGAGACCACCGCTCGCGACATCGAGCAGGTACGACGCGCCCTGGGCGTGAACAAGGTGAGTCTTTACGGCATCTCCTACGGCACCCTGCTGATGTCCACTTATGCGACGCTGTTTCCGCAGCACACCGATCGGCTCGTACTCGACTCCGCGGTGAATCCGGCGTGGATCTGGAACGACGTGCTCGCCGAGCAGACCGCGGGATACAAGGCGCGGGTGAATGCCATGATGACGTGGATCGCTCAGCACGACAACGTCTATCACCTCGGCACCACACCGCTGGCGGTGTATCGGCGCTGGAGTGACCGGGTGACGCTCGAGGCGGGCGTTCCCCCGTCGCTCGCCGCGCCACCGGCACAGGTGGGCGACGTACCGCCGGCCTTCGCGGCCATCGCGCAGCAGTACATCGCCGGGGTGAACCTGACCGCCGAGGCGCGGGCACAACTGGCCAATCTCATCGCGACCCTGGTGGTTCCCGATGGGGTGCAGACCAATTCACGTCTGCTGCTGTTGACCCGGGAAGCCGCACCCGACCGGAACGCCTGGCCCGTCGTCGCCCTGCTGACCTCCGGGCGGTACAAGGCGAAACCGCCGAGCAAAGATGTCGAGAAGATTCTCACCAATCTGCAGCAGATGCAGCAACTCATCCTGTGCAACGAGAATCAGGCACCGGCCCAGCCCGGACTGATCCCCGCCTCGCTCTACGCCAACTTCCTCGTCGGTGACGTCTTCACCGGCCCCGGACTGATCTATCAGTCCGGGATGGCTTGTGCCGGAGCGCCTCCGGTGACCAAGCCGGTTGCCATCGCCAACCGGGGTCTGGCCGTGCAGCCTCTGCAACTCGACAGTGTCGGCGACCCGCAGACCCCGTATCAGGGGTCGCTCGCCACTCAGCGGGCCATGCGCAGTCACCTGATCACCGTCGGGGGCGGCGATCACGGTCAGTTCGGCCGCGACAACGCACCGGTGGACAACGCCATCGTCGAATACCTCCGCACCGGGCGCACCGGGGTCACTGAGGCCCCGCAGGCCCCGATCACCACACCTCTGGTGCCCAAGCTGCCGTCGGCGCCCACGCGTGGCTCCGGGGTGATCTGGTGATCGGAGCAGTATGAGTGTGCAAGTGACTCAAGACCATTCGCCGACTCCCGCGCAAGGCGCGGCGGGAGCGATCGACCCGTATGTCGACGCCCAACTCGACGAGCTCGCCGCCGAGATGGTGTCGGGGATCGTGGCCATCGACGGACCTTCGGGCGCCGGAAAGTCGACGGTCGCCGATGCGCTGGTCGCGAAACTCACCGCCCGCGGCACCGGTGTGGTCCTCGTCCGCACGGACGAATTCGCCACCTGGGACAACCCCGTGGCGTGGTGGCCGGAACTGGAATCGGATGTGCTGCACAGCTTTGTGCGCCGACGTGACTACCGGTACCGCCCGCGGGTGTGGGTCGACGGCGAACCCACCGTCGGCAGCCGGGTCTGGTACCGGTGGGAGCCCTTGTTGATCGTCGAGGGCGTGTCGTCGGCACGACGGCGCATCGCCGACCGCCTCACCTACGCGCTGTGGCTCGACGGTGGGACGGCGCCCGAACGGATCGAACGGGCCGTGGCCCGCGACGGCGAGGCCTCTCGTCCCTTCCTGGAACGGTGGCAACAGTTCGAGCGCGGCTGGTTTGCCGTCGACCGCACCCGGGAACGGTGCCGCGTCCTCGATTGAGCGAGAGCGAAACACCATGTCCTACAACAGTATCAGTGCACTCGACGCCGACCTCGTGGAGTGCCGGGCCTGTCCTCGGCTGGTGCGGTGGCGCGAGCAGGTGGCCCGCGAGAAGCGGGCGGCCTTCGCCGACTGGCATTACTGGGGACGGCCGGTGCCCGGATTCGGTCCGCCCGACGCCGCCATGCTCATTCTCGGTCTTGCCCCCGCCGCCCACGGCGCCAACCGGACCGGCCGGATGTTCACCGGCGACCAGAGCGGCGACGTGCTGTACTGGGCGCTCTACGACGTGGGGCTCGCCAACCGACCCACCGCGATCTCGGCCGATGACGGCCTCACGCTCGACGGAGTGCGGATCACCGCACCGGTGCATTGCGCACCGCCGCAGAACAAGCCGACCCCCGATGAGCGGGACCGATGTGCGCACTGGCTGCATGACGAACTCGACCTGCTGCTGCCGACGCTGCGTTCGGTGGTGGTGCTCGGCGCGTTCGGATGGCGCAGCGCACTCACCGGATTCGCCGACCTGGGCTGGGAGGTCCCGCGACCGCGACCGCGCTTTGCACACGGTGCGCGCACCACCATCGTCCGGGACGGCCGCGAGCTGTCGGTGTTCGCCAGCTACCACGTGAGCCAGCACAACACCTTCACCGGCCGGCTCACGCCGGCGATGCTGCGCGCGGTGCTGATCGCCGCCGGACGGCATGCGGGTCTGTCCGTGACCGGAGATGACTACGATGGCAACGATGAGTGACGTGATGCGCCGGATGACCGGTAGGGCACCGGAATCGGCCTGCCGGTGCGGACATTCACGAAGTGCGCACCAGCACTACCGTTCGGGTACCGACTGCTCGCGGTGCGGGGCACAGGACTGCGCGCGGTTCCGCTTCGCACCGTGGCGCCGCCCTGTCGACTAAGGCGGCCGGCCGAGAAAAGCGTCAGCCCCGGCGTCCGGCGGCGAGTCGTTCGCGGCGCAGCAGATCCACCTCGGGCAGATCGAGCGGGGCCAACGAATCGACCCCGATGGCCCGCGCGAGCAACAGATCGGCGAGTTGGGGATTGCGGGCCAGTGCCGGGCCGTGCATGTAGGTGCCGATCACCGACCCCTGGACCACTCCTTCGGTGCCATCGCCGACGCCGTTGCCGACGCCGTGCCGGACCCGCGCGAGAGGCTTCGCGTCGGACCCGAGAGTGCTTCCGCCGCGGTGATTCTCGAATCCGGTCAACGGATCGGTGAGCTCCGGTTCGACAGGGTCGGTGACGAGTTCGCCGATGCTGCGGGTGGCCTGCGGTGAGGTGGTGAGATCGAACAGCGAGATCCCGTCGACCCGTTCACCCGCCGACGTCTCGTACCAGTGGCCGAGAACCTGGATCGCCGCGCAGATGGCGAGCACGGGACGTCCGGCCGCCGCAGCCCGCTGCAGTCCCGGAAAACGTGCGAGATGCCGGGTGGCCAGCCGTTGCGCGTAGTCCTCGGCGCCACCGAGGGTGTACACGTCGAGCGAGTCGGGTACCTCGTCGTCGAGGGTGATCGAGACCACCTCGGCGTCGATGCCGCGCATCCGCGCCCGCTGCCGCAGCACCAGCGCGTTGCCACCGTCGCCGTAGGTTCCCATCACGTCGGGCAGTACCAATCCGATCCGCAGCGTCGACTCACTCACGGCTGCCCCTTCCGCGCGCGTTCGGCCCGATCCATCGCGATGCCGAGGTCGCGGAACGCGGTGTAGTTGGCCAGCACTTCGACGCGGCCGGGCGGGCACGATTCGATGGCCTTCATCGGGTCGGGGATGGTGGTGTGTTCGGCACCTGCGTAGAGCAGCCGCACCGACAGGTCGGCGGCCCGCTCACCGGCGGCCACCACTGCCATGGTCTCGAACGCCTCGAACCGCACGTCCCACAGCCACGAGAGGTCCTCGCCGTCGGGAACCTGCCCGTTGACGGCGATCACCAGTCCGTCGGCGTCCTGGTCGATCATCGACAGTGCTTCCTGCCAGCCCGCGGGATTCTTCGCGAGCAGAGTGCGCACGGAGTGGTTGCCCACCTGGTGGATGCCGTAACGCCCGGCCACCTCGCCCACGGTGCCCACGGCCGCGACCGCCTTCGCCGGGTCGGCGCCCATCGCGACCGCCGCCGCCACCGCCTGGGTGGCGTTGCCCCTGTTCGCGCGGCCCGGCACGCTGAGCGTCATCGGGGCGACGAAGCCGCCGGGTCCGTAGATGTTGTCGTCGTCGAACCACCACTCGGGTGTGGGACGGCGGAAGCTCTCGTCGCCGGTCGAGTACCACTCGACACCGGTATGGACTGCCGGGACCGCGTGTTCTGTGGTTGCCGTCGGGTCGGTGGTGGCGCGGGCGATCGGCTCGCCGGTACGTGGACAACTCACCGAGTCGCCCACCCAACTCGAACCGGCCGCCACCCACACCACCTTCGGTGCGTCGAACGCCGCCGAGGTGACGAGCACGTCGTCGCAGTTGGCCACCACCGTCATCTGCGGATGGCGGGCGATGCCCGCGCGCAGCCTGCGTTCGATCATGTTGATCTCGCCCACCCGGTCGAGCTGGTCGCGCGAGAGGTTCAGCATCACCAGCACCTCGGGGTCGGTGGCGTCACTGACGTGCGGCACGTGCAGTTCGTCCACCTCCAGTGCACAGATAGGTGCCGATCGCTGCAGGCTGAGGGTGGCGATGATGCCGGCGTCCATGTTCGCACCGTCGGCCTGGGTGGCAACCTCGCCGAGTTCGGAGAGCGCGGCCGCGGTCATGCGTGTGGTGGTGGACTTGCCGTTGGTGCCGGTGACCAGTGCGGTGCGTTTGCCCGCGGCGAGGCGGCGCATGATCTGCGGATCGATCTTCTCGGCCACCAGGCCACCGATCATCGACCCCTTGCCCCGTCCCGCGGTGCGCGAGGCCCACCGGGCGGCCGACGCGGCGCCCAGCGCCACGGAAGTGCGGAGCGGGATGCGGGTGGTTGGGCGGGCGGGTGGGAGACCCGGAAGTGACGCTCGATCGGGCATGGGGAGAGTCTGTCACAGCTGCCCCAGGGGTGCCGTGAGGGACGGCGTCGTGGCCGGTGCACCCGCCCGGTAGTCTCGGCGCCGTGAGCCGCGCCACATCCTCCACACTGCCCCTCCCGCTGCGTCCGATGCGTTCGGTCCTGCTGGGCACTGGCCGCATTCCGGCCCCGGTGTTCGACGCCGTGTCCCGATGGTGCCCGGTGAATGCCGACGGCGAACACGTGAGCCCGGAACTCGCGGCCATCGGAGTGGTCACCAGGCTGCTGCCGGCCGTCGGGTTGGGCGACGACGACGTCGATCAATCCCGTGCCGGCATGGAGATCGGGGCGGCGCTGACCACCGAGAAGCCGGTTGCGTTGGCGGTGGAGGAGGATCTCGAATTCGACGGACCGGGTGGTCCGGTCCCGGCGACCCGATACCGCTTCGGTGTGGACACCACCGGCGTGATCCTGTTCTTCCACGGTGGCGGTTTCACCCTGGGTAGTCGTTCCTCCCACGACGGGATGGCGCGGCGTCTCGCCGTCGACACGGGGGCCGACGTGGTGTCGGTGCAGTACCGGCTGGCTCCGGAGAATCCCTTTCCCGCCGCGCTCGACGACGCGCTGGCCGCCTGGCGTGGCGTGGTGGCGGCCGCGCCGGGATGGGGAGTGGGCAGTGACCGGCTCGTCGTCGCCGGCGACAGTGCCGGCGGCAACCTTGCCGCGGTGCTCGCCCAGCAGGTCCGCGGCCAACCCGTGACGCCGGCACTGCAAGTGCTGATCTACCCGATGACCGACATGTCACGGGAGCATCCGTCGATGCACGAGTTCGCCATCGGCTACCTCCTCACCCGTGAGCGGATCGAGTCGTTCAACGACTCGTACGTGCCCAACCTGGGGCAGCGGGCAGATCCGCGCGTGTCACCGCTTCGCGCGGAAGACTTTTCGGGTCTCCCGCCGGCCATCGTGGTGGTGGCCGGATTCGATCCGCTCCGCGACGAGGGCATCGCCTATGCCGACGCGCTCACCGCAGCCGGAGTACCGGTGACCCTGCAGCGCGCGGGTTCACTCATTCACGGCTTCGCCAATCTGACCGGCATCAGCCCGATTTCGTCGCAGGCGGTGAGCAGGTACACCGCCGCGATCGCCGTGGCGCTGTCGGCTCAGCCGGGCTGACCCGCGCGCTGTTCGCGGTGTGCGGTGTTCGGGAAGTCGCCGGCAACCACGGCGGCGAGTTCGACAAACGCGCGACGCGTGCGCTTGTGCAGCAGTTCGAGATCCACCTCGGCGCCCTCGGCCAGATGGTCGTCGAAGGGAATCTGCTGTACGGCACGGCTCTTGGTGAGGAAGTGCTGCGAGAGCTGGTCGAGATCGATGGTCGACGACCCGGCCCGCGACGAACCGATCACCACCACCGACTGTGCGGCGAGGGCGCCGTAACCGTGCGCGTGCAGCCAGTCGAGTGTGGCGGCCGCGCTGCGCGCGCCGTCGATCGCCGGTGAGGTCACCAGGATCAGCATGTCGGCGTGATCGAGCACGCCGTTCATCGCGGAGTGGCTCAGTCCGGTGCCGCAGTCGGTGATGATGATGTTGTAGTGCCGCCGCAGGATCTCCATCACCTTGCGGTAGTCGTCCTCGCTGAACGCTTCGGCGGTCGCCGGATCACGTTCGGAGGCAAGAACTTCCAGCCGATTCGGGGCCTGCGAGGTGTGTGCGCGGACGTCGGAGTAGCGGGTGACGTTCTCATCGGCGATCAGGTCACGCACCGTCGACGACGTCTGCTGCGGCACCCGCTGGGCGAGGGTGCCCAGGTCGGGGTTGGCGTCGACGGCGATCACCCGGTCGCCCCGCAGCGAGGCGAGGGTGGCGCCGAGTCCGACGGCCGTGGTGGTCTTGCCGACGCCGCCCTTCAGCGAGAGCACGGCGATGCGGTAGTCGCCGCGGATGGGTTGGTTGACCCAGCGGACAAGTTCCGCGTAGTGCAGGTCGTCGGGCGAATCGCCCGGGTTGATCTTGCCTCCCGACGCCTTGTAGAGCATGCGTCGCCATCCGCTCGCCGGCGCGTGCTGGGCGCGGCGCAGCAGGGGCACCTCGTCGAGCGACGACACCGGACGAGGGCCGGGAGGCATCGGCGGGGCCATCGGGGGCGCGGTCCGGGGCGCCACCGGCGGCCCATATCCGGCCGGTGGACCGGCCTGGACCGGCGGTACCGCAACGGGCTGGGATTCGGGTTCCGGGGCCGGAATCCAGCTGGGCAGTGGCTGATTCGACTGATCGTCGGGCATGTGTGGGTGTCCCTCGTGCTCAGATGGTGGTGTGCTCAGGCGTTGGGCGGCCAGGGCATGGGCGGTCCGGACGGTGGACCCGGTTGCTGCGGCGGACCCGGGTAGTGCATCGCGCCCGGATGGGGTGCGGCGTGGACCGGTGGCGCCGGGGCGAAGGAGTCGGCCACCGTCGCAGCGAGTTCGAGGAACGCCGTGCGCGTGCGGCGGTGCATGTTGTCGAGTTCCACGTGCGACCCGGTGGCCAGGTGATCGTCGAACGGGATGATCTGCACAGCGCGGGTGCGGCCCAGGAAATGCTGGGTCAGCATGTCCAGGTCGATGGGTGCGCTGCCGGGTTTCGACGCGGAGATCACCACCACCGCCTGTTGCGCGAGATGCGCGTAGCCGTGTGCATTGAGCCAGTCCAGGGTGGCCGACGCGCTCTGGGCGCCGTCGATCGCCGGAGAGGTCACCAGCACCAGCGCGTCGGCGGAGCCGAGCGCGCCCTGCATGGCCGAATGCACCAGACCGGTGCCGCAGTCGGTCATGATGATGTTGTAGAAGTTGTCGAGAATCGACACCACCTGCCGGTACTCGTCGGCGTCGAATGCCTCCGAGATCGCCGGATCACGTTCGGAGGCAAGAACTTCCAGTCTGCTCGACGCCTGGCTGGTGTGCCGGCGCACATCGGGGTAGCCGACGATGCCCCGATCGTGCAGCAGGGTGCGCACCGTGGAGACGGTTTGTTGGGGCACCCGGTTGGCGAGGGTCCCCAGGTCGGGGTTCGCGTCCACCGCGATCACGCGGTCACCACGCAGCGAGGCGAACGCCGACCCCAGGCCCAGCGTGGTGGTGGTCTTGCCGACGCCACCCTTCAGCGACAGCACCGCGAGGTGGAACTGGCCGGTGATGGGCCGGCGGATACGCGCGATCATGGCGTCGAGTTGCTGCTGGGACTTGCTCTGGCCGAGGTTGATCAGTCCGCCCGATGCCGTGTGAACGGCGCGGCGCCATCCGCTGGTGGGCGGTGCGGTACGTCCCTGCTCGGGTGACATGGCGTATCCCGGCGGCATCATGTGCGCAGGCGGATAACCCGGCGGTGGGTTCATCGGCGGGGGGCTCATCGGCGGGGGGCTCATCGGCGGGGGCCCCATCTGCGGTGGATTCACTTGTGGCGGAGCGGCATACCCCGGCGGCGGCACCGGCGCGACGGGCATGGGCGGATATGGGTGAGCGGGCGGAGGGGGCGGATGGGCGGCGGGGGTCTGCGGCGGGAAGCGGTCGGTGTCGACGGGGGCGGCGTACACCTCACCCGGCGGGTTGTCGGCGTCGGTGTGCAGCCAGGGCGGCTGCGCGCCCTCGGCATCGGCGTGCGACATCGGTGTGACTGTTCCCCTCGTGCGGTCCCCCCGGCCCGAAGGACCGCGTTCGAATCACGATAGTAGGGCGCCCACCCGCCGACGGCTCGGCGGGTACCACAGATGTGGTGGAGTTCTGCTCGTCACGCGGAAGTCGACGCCTTCTCGGGATGCGCCGACCCCCCGCGACGATCGGCCGTCGGAACCGGCCGGGAGCGCGGGGACGCGAGCACCCCGGCCGCGCACCCGGCAATCACCAGTGCGGCACCACCGAGTTCGATCACGGTGGGCACCTCACCCAGGATCAGCCATGCGGCGGTGATGCCGACCACGGGTACCAGCAGCGACAACGGCGCCACCCGACTGGCCGGATGCCGTTGCAACAGCGTGGTCCACAGACCCGACCCGGCGATGGTGCCGAGCAACACCACATACGCGAGGCCGGCGAGGGCGAGCAGGCCCGCCGGCGTGCCGACGGTGACCACGGCATGGAATCCGGCCGACGGCCCCTCGATCACCAGGCTGAGCAGGTACAGCGGGATCGGTGGCACCACCGACATCCAGAGCGTCATCCGCAGGGCGTCGTCGGGCCGGGCCAGCCGGCTGCCGATGTTGCCGAAAGCCCAGGAAAGACCGGCGAGCACGGTGAGCACCATCGGTATCAGGATGCCCAGACCGAGCGTGCTGTGTCCGGCGCGGTCGATGCCGATCAGCACGATGCCGACCACCGCCACCACGATGCCGATGATCTGGGCGGGCACCAGACGCTCACGCAGGAACAGCACCCCGAGCAGCACCGTGAACGGGGCGGACGTCTGCAGCACCAGGGAGGCGAGTCCGGTGGGCATCCCGAGGCTCATCGCGAGGAACAGGAAAGCGAATTGCCCCACACCGAAACCGAAGGCGTACAACAGGAACCACCGCAGCTGCACACGCGGGAAACGCACGAACATCATCACCGGCACCGCCATCACCGCGAACCGCAGTGCGGCGAAGAAGAACGGCGGGAAGTGGTCGAGCCCCACCCTGATGGCGATGAAGTTCAGACCCCAGAGCACCACCACGGTGAGACCCAGAAGACGATCGCGTGTGGACATGACTCCATGATGTGGGGATCATCGATGAAGAACAATCGAATTTAACTGGATGGACAATTCAGTTGTGCTTCACTGTTGGTTCCGAAGAGCACCCCCGGCCCGCGCGACTCACCGCCATCCCAGGGCGGGGGCGACGTCGGTGAGGATGGACTCGATGACGTGCGCGTTGTACTCCACGCCGAGCTGGTTGGGAACAGTCAGCAACAGCGTGTCGGCGGCCGCGATGGCCTCGTCCTCGCGGAGCTGCTCGATGAGCTTGTCCGGTTCGTCCGCGTACGAGCGGCCGAACCGTGCGGTACCGCCGTCGATCATGCCCACCTGGTCGCGGTCGTTGCGATCACCGCCGAAGTACATCCGGTCGGTCTGCGTGGTCAGCGGAAAAATGCTGCGGCTCACCGACACCCGCGGTTCACGGGTGTGGCCGGCCTCGGCCCACGCGTCGCGAAAACGGTCGATCTGCTCGGCCTGCAACTTGTGGAACGGGATGCCGGTGTCCTCGGTCAGCAGCGTGGAACTCATCAGGTTCATCCCCTGCTGGGCGGTCCACTCGGCGGTCGCGCGACTGCCCGCGCCCCACCAGATGCGGTCGCGCAGACCGTCGGACTGCGGCTCGATGCGCAGCAGACCCGGCGGGTTGGGGAACATCGGCCGCGGATTGGGTTGCGCGAACGCGGTCCCCTCGATCACCTTGAGGAACACGTCGGTGTGCGCACGCGCCATGTCGGCGTCGGTTTCACCCTCCGACGGGGTGTAGCCGAAGTACTTGTAGCCGTCGATCACCTGCTCGGGTGATCCCCTGCTGATGCCGAGCTGCAGACGTCCGCCAGAGATGAGGTCGGCGGCGGCGGCGTCCTCGGCCATGTACATCGGATTCTCGTAGCGCATGTCGATCACGCCGGTGCCGATCTCGATCGTGCTGGTCTTCGCGCCGATCGCGGAGAGCAGCGGAAACGGCGAACCGAGTTGGCGGGCGAAGTGGTGCACCCGGAAGTAGGCGCCGTCGGCGCCGAGTTCCTCTGCTGCCACGGCCAGGTCGATCGACTGCAGCAATACGTCCGACGCCGTGCGCGCTTGCGACCCCGGCGACGGCGACCAATGTCCGAACGAGAGAAAACCTATCTTCTTCACAGAGACTTCAACCGGACTGCGGTCCGGATTGTTCCCGGCCGCACGCAATGAGTCTATGAAGCAGATCCGAATTGATCGGCTCCCAAACCTTAGTATTGCTATATGGAGGTCAAGCGCCTGCGGTTGCTCCGCGAGTTCGCCGATCGCGGATCGGTGGGCGAGGTGGCCGCGGCCATGCACATGACGCCGTCGGCGGTCTCCCAGCAACTCAAGGTGCTGGCCAAGGAGGCCGGAGTCGACCTGCTCGAACAGGACGGCCGCCGGATCCGGCTCACCGGCGCCGGACGGGCCCTCGTGCTGCGCGCCGACGAGGTGATCGCCGCGGTGGATCGTGCCCGCGAGGAGATGGCGGCCTACCGATCGGGAAACGCGCAGGTGCGCCTTGCGATGTTCCCCTCGGGTGCCACCCTGCTGCTCCCCGACGTCCTCGAGCGCGCCGCGGCCGAGCACATCGACATCGTCGCTTCCCATCTCGACGTCGCCTACGCCGACGCCCCGCCCGCGCTGGCCGATTTCGACGTGGTGGTGACCCACCGTGATGAACGGATGCCGCCGGTGACCGACCCACGGGTCCGGGTCACCGAACTGATGCGCGAGCCGCTCGACGTGGTGGTGTCGGCGGCCTCGCCGTTGGCGGTACGGAACTCGGTGTCGGTGTCCGAACTGGCCGATCACGACTGGATCAGTGTGGAGGGCGGATTCCCGGTGGACGACGTGCTGCTGTCGATCTCCGCGCTCACCGGAGTGGCGGCGCGCGTGACGCAGCGGATGCTCGATTTCACCACCATCGAGGCACTCGTGGCCGCCAACCACGGCATCGCGCTGATGCCACGATTCGCGGTGCGCCACCCCGGGGTGCGTGCGGTGGAACTCAAAGGGGTTCGTGCGGCACGGGTCTACGAAGCGCTGACCCGATCGCGAATCGGAACGGCCGTCGACGACGTGGTCGCGGCGTTGCGGTCGGCTGCCGCGGGTCATACCCGCTGAGTCGAGCATCCGGCGAGACTCACATCCGTTCTGCCACACGGCGTGCGGCGAGTTGCACCGCCTCCCACACCGTAGCGAAGGGTGGGGCGTAGGCCAGGTCCATCTCGGCCAGATCATCCACCGTCATCTCGCCCCACAGCGCGGCGGCGACCGTGTCGATCCGTTTGCCCGACGCCGGGCCGCCGACGATCTGGGCGCCGAGGAGTCTGCGCGTGGACCGGTCCGCGGTGATCAGCGTGGCGATGGGGGCGGCGGCGGACAGATAACCGCTGGCGGTGTTGCTTTCGGTGATCAAGGAGAAGACGTCGTAGCCGAACCGGTTGGCCACCTCCGTGCTCAGGCCGGTGCGTGCGATCTCCAGATTGGTTGCACCGGAGACGAATCGGGTGATCGCGGTGCCGAGCACGCCGGGGAAGCGACGGTCGTCGCCGGCGACGTTGTAGCCGCAGACGCGGCCCTGCTTGTTGGCGTGAGTGCCCAGCGGGGCGTAGATCCGGGTTCCGGTGATCCGGTCGACGACCTCGCAGCAGTCACCGGCGGCCCACACGTTGTCGGCGACGCGTTGCCGGTCGTCGGGCAGGTAGCCGCCGTGCACGCCGATGGGAATCCCGGCGGCGGCGCCCAGCGACGTCGACGGGCCCACGCCGAGCGCGAGCACCACCACGTCGACCGGGATCTCACGTCCCGAGGCGGTGGTCAGCGACCGGATGGTGCCCGACGTCGACGTGTCGGCGCCGGTGACGACGGTGCCGGTGAGCACCTCGACACCGGCGGACACCAGGCCCGATTCGATGCGCGCACTCATCTCGGGGTCGAGTTTGCTCATCACCGTGGTTCGGGTGAGGAGCGTGGTGTCGAAACCGCGTTCGGCGAGCGCCTCGGCCATCTCCAGGCCGATGTACCCACCGCCCACCACCACCCCGCGCCGTCCGCTGCCGATCAGCAGATCGAGCCAATAGCGGGCATCCTCAAGCGTTTTCGCCGGATGGACTCCGTCGATGAGCGCGCCGGATCTGTCGCGTGCCCAGGGCGGAACGGTGGCGTCTGCGCCCGTGGCGAGGACCAGCTCATCGAAGTGCAGTTCCGATTCGACGCCGTCGTCGGTCCAGGTGGTGACCGTCTGCGCGGAGATGTCGAATCCCGTGACGGTGGTGCCCAGACGCAGGTCGACCCCCATCTCGCGGTGCTGGGCGGGAGTGCGGGCGGTGAGGTCGTCGGTCGAATCGACCAGTCCACCGACGAGGTAGGGGATTCCGCAGGCGGAATACGAAGTGTCGGAGGTCTTTTCGAGTACCACCACGTCGACGTCCCGACGCTTCGTGCGGGCCGTGCGCAGTGCCTGGTGAGCGGCACTCATTCCGGCAGCATCGCCGCCGACCACCACGATCCGTTCCACCCGCGCCACCCTACCCGCGGCCCGAGCCTCGGATGGTCGGTCGGTGTCGGGCGCTGGTGCCGTAGTTTCGCTAGTGCCGTAGTTTGGTGTCACCAGATGACACCAAACTACGGCACTATCATTCTCTGCCCGTCAATCCATTCTCTGCCGTCAATCCATTCTCTGCCGTCAATCTCCGAGTCGACGCGGTTCTGCCACGATTTCATGCCGATTCATACCGTTCGGGTGATGGCTGCCGGCATACCGGGTGTAAGAGTCAGAGTATGGACGATTCCTCTGTGGACAGCGACGTCGACACCGATGTCGAAATGGGCCCCATCGATTACCTGCTCGTCGAGTTTCCCGCCGATCACGAGCCCGACGGCTCGGCGCTTTCCCTGCTGCTCGACCTGGTTGATGCCGGCACCATCCGGGTCCTCGACCTGGCGATGATCCGCCGGGAGCCCGACGGGTCGGCGGTCGGAGTGGACTTCGCCGACGTCGACTTCACCGGCGATATCGACACCGGTTTCCTGGCCGAGGCGTCGAGCGGTCTGCTCGACGAGACCGATCTGGCCGAGGCGGCGTCGGCGCTGGAGCCGGAATGCCTCGGCGTGCTCGTCGTCTACGAGAATCTCTGGGCTGCTCCCTTGGCCACTGGTCTGCGTCGCAGCGGGGCGCAGCTCGTGGCGTCCGGCCGCATCCCCGTCAACGCCCTCATCGCCGCGCTCGACGCGGTCGAGGAAGCAGCGGAGGACTGACGCGCAGGGCCGGAGCTCGACTCACGCACACGATCGACCACTCACACCGAACGAAAGCAGGGACCCATGCCAGGACTACTACGAGGGGTGGCCCGCACGGCGGTCATCGCCGGAACCGCCACCTCGGTCTCGAACCGCGTGTCACGCCGACAGGGGGAGCGCTGGGCGCGCCAGGAAGCCGCGGCCCAACCCGTCTACCAGCAGCCCCAGCCCGTCTACCAGCAGGCACCGCCGGCGTATGCGCCCCCGCCGCAGGCTCCGCCGGCCGCATCGACCGAGGACCGCATCGCTGCACTCAAGCAACTCGGCGATTTGCGCGCGCAGGGAGTGCTGACCGACGCCGAGTTCGACGCGGAGAAGCGTCGCATCCTCGGTTCCTGACCATAAGCATTGCGCCGAACAGGTTTTCGCCCAGTAGGTATGTGTCCGGTCGGCAATTCGCCGAGTGGGTAGTCACAGAAAGGGATCAGATGAGTTACCAAGACCCGTCGACGGAGCAGAAGTGGGCCGGCGGTCTGTCCATCGCGGCCGCCGCAATACTGCTGATCGTGGGCATCCTGGAATTCTTCCAGGGCGTCTCGGCCGTCGCCGCCGACAACCTCTTCGTCGTCGGACCCAATTACATCTACAAATTCAACCTCACCACCTGGGGCTGGATCCACATCGTCATCGGCGTCATCATCGCCATCACGGGGCTCATGCTGTTCTTCGGCTCCACCCTCGCGCGTGTGCTGGCGGTGGTGTTCCTGGCACTGTCGGTGATCGCCAACTTCCTGTGGATCCCCTACTACCCGTGGTGGTCGATCACCTTGATCGCGCTGGCACTGGTCGGCATCTGGGCGGTGTCCGTCTGGGACACCGACGAAGAGTGATGAGTCCGGATTCACCATGAACGCTCCGACCACCGACAGCGAGCTCGTCACCGCCCCCGCCGCGTCGTTCGCTACGGTCGCGGACCGGCAGGCACAGGGCATCGACGCCCGTGAACGTCTACCGCTGTCGTCGGTGGGAGATCTCGACGAGGAGGCCGATCGGGACCCGATCGGCCTCCTCCTCGAGCAGGCGACTTCTCGGGTCCCCGAACTCGTTCCGGTTCGCCACGGCCGAATGGCGCTGTCTCCCTTCACTTTCTATCGGGGTGCGGCGCTCGTCATGGCCGACGACCTGAGCCGCACGAGGAACTCGGGTCTCACGGTGCAGCTCTGCGGTGACGCCCACCTCTCGAACTTCGGCCTGTTCGCGACCCCGGAGCGCCGGTTGGCCTTCGACGTCAACGATTTCGACGAGACCTACCCGGGACCGTTCGAGTGGGACGTCAAGCGACTGGCCGCCAGCCTCGCCGTAGCGGCCCTGCAGAACGGGTTCGAGCGGAGGGCGGCCAAGGAAATCGCCCGCTCATGCGCCCGCGAGTACCGCGAAACGATCGCCCAGCAGTCCGAGATGGGCACGTTGCAGAGCTGGTACATGCGCGCCGAGCCGACCCGCAAGCTCGTCAACATGCGTGACATGATCGACGCGGCCACCGCCAAGAGCATCCGGAAGCAGATCGACAAGGCGTGGCGGCGAGACAGCCTGTCGGCGCTGACCAAACTGACCACCGTGGTCGACGGCGAGCTGCGATTCGTCAGTGCCCCACCGCTGATCGTTCCGATCGAGGAACTGTGGAGCTTGGAGAGCTCGCGCGATATCTACGCCGAGTTCGGCGACCGCCTCACCGCGTTCCGCGCGACGATGGAACCCCGACATCGTGTTCTGCTCGACAAGTTCCGGCTCGAACGGGTGGCCCGCAAGGTGGTGGGCGTGGGCAGTGTGGGCACCCAGGCCTGGGTGCTGCTCTTCCGTGGTCGTGACGAGAACGACCCATTGATCCTGCAGGCGAAGGAGGCGCAGGAGTCGGTCCTCGCGCGCTACCTCGACGGCCCGACCTTCGACAATCAGGGTCGGCGCGTGGTGCAGGGGCAGCAACTCACCCAAGCGGTCAGCGACGTCTTCCTCGGCTGGGACTCGGGCCGCGGACACGACGGTGTGTCGCGCGACTTCTATCTGCGCCAGCTACGGGATGCCAAGGGCTCCATCCTCATCGACGGGCTCGACCAAGGCGGTCTCGATGCGTACGGGCGTGCGTGTGGCCGCGTGCTGGCGTATGGACATGCCCGCTCGGGTGACGCGGTGGCGATCGCCGCGTACCTCGACGACGCCGAAGAGTTCGACAAGAGCATCATGCGCTTCGCGTCCAGATACGCAAAGCGCAACATGGCAGACCACGCCGTCTTCGTCGATGCCATCACCGCGGCCAAGATCCCCGCCATCACCGACATCTGAAAGCGACCCACGTGTCCGACGACGCCTCCGGCTCGATCGATGAGCCATCACCGAATGCTGCCGACAGCATCCCCGATCCGTTGAGCACCGACGAGCGCGCCGAACTCGAGTGCCTGCGCGCCCAGGTGGCCGAACTCGCCGCAGGTGGCGACACCGCCGTAGCTGCCGCAGCATCCCCACGCCGCCGGGTGAACTGGCGCGCGGTGGGAGCCATCACGCTGGTCATTCTGTGCGCTGTGCTGGCGCTGCTGTCGGTGACCACACGGTTTGTGCGCAGCCAGATCCTCGACACCGATCACTACGTCGCCACAGTAACGCCCCTCGCGTCGAATCCTGCTGTGCAGCAACAGGTCACCAACGCGATCGTCGACGAGATCAACGGCCAGGTGAACATCAAGCAGATCACCACCGATGCGCTGACAACTCTGACGGAACTGACTCCGGCCGACCGGCCTCGCGTCGACCAAGCCGTTGTGGGGCTGGCGCCGGTGATCGCCGGCCAGGCCGAGGCCTTCATTCGCTCCACCGTGGCCGAGTTCGTCGGATCCCAGCAGTTCAAGGAACTCTGGGTCACCGCCAATCGAGAAGCGCACGCGGCAGTGGTCGCCGCCGTGACCGGCGACACCCGCCACGGCGCGATCCAGGTCGACACCGACAACGGGTCGATCAGCATCCAACTCGGACCGATCATCACCCAGGTGAAGCAGCGGCTGACCGAACGCGGGTTCGCGTTCGCCGACAGGATCCCGGTGGTCAACAAGGACTTTGTGATCTGGCAGTCCAAACACCTGGTCCGCGCCCAGAATCTCGTCAGCGCCCTCGACAAGGTGGCCGACATTCTGCCGTGGCTGACCATCCTGGTGATCTTCGCCGCGGTGGGTGTTGCGGGGCGCGGTCGCCGGATGCGCACGCTGGCCGCCGTAGGCGTGGCGGTGGTGCTGGCCATGCTGGTGCTGGCGCTGGCAGTCCTGGTGGGACGGTCCATCTATCTCAGCGAGATGCCCACAGATGTGCTGTCCCAACCGGCCGCACAAGCCATCTTCGACACCGTGATCAACCCGATGCGCTTAGCACTGCGCGCAGTCGCGGTGGTCGGCCTTGTGCTCGCTCTCGTCGGGTTCTTCGCAAGCGGATCCCGATCCGCGCTCGTGGTGCGCGCCTGGATTCGGCGCGGATTCGGTGCGATCGACGCCCGACGGAAGGATCGCGCGCCCTCCGTGGTGGAACGAGGCCTCTGGCAGGCGCGGCTACCGATCCGGATCGGCGTGCCGACCGTCGGTGCCCTGATCCTGATGTTCTGGCATTACCCGACGGGCATGGTGGTGTTCTGGGTGGTGCTGGTCGGGGCGCTGGTGTTGATCGCCTTCGAGTTCGCGGTCGCGCCTGCCCGTCGCGCGGCGCACACGGCTGTGACCGCCTGAGCGCGCCGCCGGCGTCAGTTCTCGTCAGCGGCCGTCGTGCGTCTCGCCGGTGCGTGCCCGCGTCGGCGAATTCCGCGTTCGAGGATCTCGACGGCATCGCGGTGTTCCGCGTTTCGCGCCACGGGATGACCGATCACGGCTCGGCGGTGTGTCCGCCCCCAACGCATGGCCATCGCAACCCTTTCCGTCGACGTCCGCAGCCGAGGCCGCAGCCTTCGGACCACTCCGATCCGAATTCCCCCATTGTGCTGCCACCTCAAACGCGGATGCGTCATGCGAACGGGGTGAACAGCGCCACCCCGACCCCATCACCGCCGGTACCATTCTGTCGAGACGCGTGGAGCAGCCCGCGCCGAACGAAGGTATGACGTGGCGAAGAACGACGCTGCGGAGGTGCCCGGCACCCTGCGCCTGAGGACATCGAGTCCTGCGTTGCCGCCCGGCTTCGTCCCCCGGCCACGCCTCGATGCCCTGTTGTCGCGCGGCGAGAGCGGAACGCTCACCCTCGTCTGTGCGGGACCCGGATACGGAAAGACATTGGCCGTCGCGGCTTGGGCGCGACAACCGGCCCGACGTGGGCGGGTCGCGTGGCTGACCGTCGGCGAGGGCACCGACGTACCGGCATTCTGGCTGGAGGTCATCACCGCACTTCGCACTCTCGATCTGGTGGCCGCCGACGCCCGGATCGCTCAGTTCATGCCCGGCCAGCAATTCGGCGGCAGTGACGTCGACCGCCTCGCCGATGCGCTCGCCGATTTGCCGCAGGAGGTCATCCTGGTCGTCGACGACTGCCATCGGATCGTCGACGACGACGTGCGTGACTCGCTGAATGCCTTCGTCGACGGTGGTATGCCGAATCTGCACCTGGTTCTGGTGGGCCGTGAGCAGCCACAGATTCCGTTACGCCGACTCCAACTGACCGGTCGGCTGGTCGAAATCGATAGCGCGGAACTGGCTTTCACGCAGACCGAGGCGAGGGAGTTCTGCGCGCGCGCCGGCCTGCCGATCGGTGAGGCCGCACTGGATCTGCTGGTGGAACGCACTCAGGGGTGGCCCGCCGGCATGCGGCTGGCGTTGCTGAGCAGTCCGTCGTCCGACGGCGACCCGGGGGAGGCGCTGCGCGGCTTCGGCGGACAGAACCGGCTCGTGGCCGCGTATCTGCTCGAGGAGATCCTCGCCCGGATGTCGCCCAGTGACCAGAGATTCCTGCTCGCCACGAGTGTGGCCCCGATGATTCACGCCGAACTCGCCAAGGTGCTCACCGGAAGAGCCGACAGCCGCGCTGTGCTCGACGACCTGGTGGCACGCAACGCGCTGACGGTGCGGTTGTCGGAGCGTCCGGACTGGTTTCGTTTTCATCCGCTCTTTCGTGAACTACTCCTCGACCGGCTCGGTGCCGAGAGTCCCGAGAGCATTCCCGATCTGCACCGGCGCGCCGCCGACTGGTTTCTGGGTAAGGGTGAGTCCATACCGGCAGTTCGGCATCTCGTCGCCGCCGGGGACTGGAGGCGGGTCGCCGAGATCGTCGGGACCTCGGCGCTGCCGTTGATCGTCACCGTCCATGCCGCGGCATTGGCCGGGGCGCTGGTTCCCGCGGTTGCCGAGGCCACGCACGATCCCAGCCCGGAGGTGCTGCTGTTGGCATGCGTGGTGGCCCACTACCGTCGCGACTACGACACTGTGCGACGCAATTCGCACGATGCGCAACGTCAACTCGCGGCCCGCGGTGGCGACTGTCCGGTGTGGGCGCAGGCCATTCTCGCGAACGTGCGGCTGGTGCTGGCCCGGGTGGCCGGGGTGGCCGAACTCCACGAGGCGTCCACCGAACTGATGCGGCTCGCGGCGGACACGCCGCGAGCCGAGCTCCCGGCGGCCGGGTCCTACGCTCTCATCGGTCGCAACAACGTCGCCATCAGCCTGGTGCTGGCCGGCGATCTCGGTCTGGCACGGGCCCAACTCGACGAGGTGCGAGTGGTGGCCGACCGGGCGGGCATGGCGATCACCTCCTCCGGTGCCGACGCCTACCTGGCGATGCTCGATGCGATCGAGGGGAAACTGCCCGACGCCGGGCGCCGGTGTGCCGCCGTGATCGGATTGGTCGCCCGCCGCGGCTGGAGCCGTCAGCCACAGTTCCTGGCCGTGCATGCCGCCGCCGCGCTGAGCCACCTATCGCGGGCGGACTGCGACGCGGCCGCCGAGGACATCCGCTTCGCCCGGCCGCTGGCCGATGCGGGGTCGGACCGGGCCGCGGCGGCGGTGGTGGAGATCGTTGCGCTGGGGTTGGCGGCGGCTCGTCGAGACCTGCACGCCGCGGGTCTCGCGCGTGCTCGCCTGCAGGCGATGCGCCGGCACTCGGGTGGTCTCGGTGACCTGATCGATGCCTGGTCGGTGGTGACGTCGGCCCACGTGGACATGCTCGGCGGTGACTTCGACGCAGCCCGGGAATCGCTGGATTCGGTGCCGGAGGCGATCGGATTCATCGCGGCGCTCGTGCGGATTGCCCGGGCCCGAATCGCACTGTCCACCAACCGGCCCGCGGACGCGCTGCAGGTTCTCGGCGAGCCCGCACGCTACGCCGAGTTCGCGGTACTCCGCGTGGAAGCCGGTGTGCTGTCGGCGGTGGCCGCCGATCGTCTCAGACGCGATGCGGTAGCGCTCGTGCGCATCGGTGACGCGATCGGCACGGCGACGCCGATCGGCGCGCTCCTGCCCTTCACCGAACACGGCGGTGAGTTGCGGAACCTGCTGACCCGCGTCCGGCACTTATCGACGGACCTGTCCGTCGAGGAGCGTTCGCTCATCGATCGTGTGATGGGCGAGATCTCCGACGTCGTCCCTCGTGCGCACGGGACCGTTGCCGCCGCGGACACCCCGTCGGCCCACGAGGCGCTCACCGAGCGCGAGATGGCGGTGCTGCGGTATCTGCCGACGATGTACAAGGCCGCCGAGATCGCCTCGCACCTGTTCGTGTCGGTCAACACCGTGAAGACACATCAGCAGTCGATCTACCGTAAGCTCGGTGCCTCGTCGCGGCGCGAGGCCGTTGACCGCGCGCGTGAGCACAATCTGCTCTAGGCCTCCTCGTCGCCGATGAGGGTTTGCACGATGGCCTGCGTGGGAATGCGGCCCTGCGCAACGAGTTTCGCGCCCGACATGTGTGCGGCGGTGGCAAATCGGCACGCCCAGTGGTTCTCCCACACCAGGATCAGTGCGCTGCTTCCGGGAGTGATTGCCGCGGAGAGATTCTCGAGGTCTTCTTCGGCGAGGATCTCGGCGAGGTTGTCGCCGAGGTGTTCGGGAAGACGACCGCCGAGATCTTCGCACTCCAGAACGTCGAGCGTGCCGTCGACAGCGCGGTGCAGGCTCAGCAGATCCAACACGCGAACGGTGCCGTCGGCGAGCAGCACGGTGAGCGCCTCGGTGAGCGGGCCCTCGAACCCGCCGAATCCATCCGGCAATTCGACGACGACGTAGTCCACTGGGCCCAACCCGTGGTCATGTCGGCTCAACCCGTGGTCGCTGTCCAACGGGCGCCTCCTCGACTCGGCCAATTCGACTACGTCGAGTGTGCACCCGAGGACGGTCGAGACCGTCATCCGATCAGGGTGAGCGGCGTGCGCACACAGGGCCGGTGGTTCGTGGCGCCGACAGGAATGGGCCGGACACCCGGGGATCGCTCGGTGTGTCCGGCCCATGCCCGGCACGCGCGCGGCAGAGGTCATCGGCCGCGGTGCGGGTTCATTTCTCATCCCTGCGTGCGTGCCACCGGCGTGGCGCAGGGGGATTGGGATGAGGGGGATGGGGAGAGGGTGTGCTCAGGGAGCCCAGGTGCGTGGCGCGGTGCCCGCCTCCTCGACCGACGGTGCATTGACGCGGTGGGCGCGGTTGACCGCGGACACCACCGCCCGCAGGCTTGCCGTCGTGATCGACGATGCGACTCCGACGCCCCAGACGGTTTCGCCGTTCACCTCGGTCTCCACGTACGCCGCGGCACTGGCGTCGCCGCCGGCGGTGAGCGCGTGCTCGCTGTAGTCGAGCACCCGCACGTCGAAGCCGACGGTCGCGAGTGCGTCGACGAACGCCGCCAGCGGACCGTTGCCGCTACCCGAGATCTCGCGTTCGACGCCGTTGACCTTCACCACCGCGCTGATGTGATCCTCGCCGCCGTCGACCTCGGCCGCATCGACGCGCTGCCGCATCCGCTCCAGCGGGCGGATCGGGTGCAGGTACTCGTCGGCAAAGACATCCCACATCTCCTTGGGCGACACCTCGCCACCCTCGCCGTCGGTGATCTTCTGGATCTCGCGGCTGAACTCGATCTGCAGGCGTCGCGGCAGGTTCATGCCGTGGTCGGCCTTCATGATGTAGGCGACGCCGCCCTTGCCCGACTGGCTGTTGACGCGGATGACGGCCTCGTAGTTGCGGCCCACGTCCTTGGGGTCGATGGGCAGGTAGGGAACCTGCCAGACGATGTCGTCGACGTCGGCGTCCGCGGCGTCGGCGTCGAACTTCATCTGATCGAGGCCCTTGTTGATCGCGTCCTGGTGGCTGCCCGAGAATGCGGTGTACACCAGGTCGCCGCCGTACGGGTGGCGCTCGGGGACGTTGAGCTGATTGCAGTACTCGACCGTGCGACGGATCTCGTCGATGTCGGAGAAGCTGATCTGGGGATCCACCCCGCGGCTGAACAGGTTCATGCCCAGGGTCACCAGGCATACGTTGCCGGTGCGCTCGCCGTTGCCGAACAGGCAGCCCTCGATGCGATCGGCGCCCGCCTGGTAGCCCAGTTCGGCGGCGGCGACGGCGGTGCCGCGGTCGTTGTGGGGGTGCAGGCTCAGGATGATGGAGTCGCGACGGGCCAGGTTGCGGCTCATCCACTCGATGGAGTCGGCGTAGACGTTGGGCGTCGCCATCTCGACGGTCGCGGGCAGGTTGATGATCATCGGATTCTGCGGTGTGGGCGCGATGATCTCGGTGACCGCGTCGCAGACCTCTTTGGCGTAGCTCAGTTCGGTGCCGGTATAGGACTCCGGGGAGTACTCGTAACGCCAGTTGGTGTCCGGGTAGCGCTGCTGCTCCTCGAGTACCTTGTGCGCCGCGTGCGTGGCGATCGCGGTGATCTTGTCCTTGTCGGCGCGGAACACCACGCGACGCTGCAGCACCGACGTCGAATTGTAGAAGTGCACGATCACGTTGGCCGCCCCGCGGCAGGCCTCGAAGGTGCGCTCGATCAACTCGTCGCGGCACTGGGTGAGCACCTGGATGGTGACGTCGGCGGGAATGGCGTTGTCGTCGATGATCTCGCGGACGAAGTCGAAGTCGGTCTGGCTCGCCGACGGGAAACCGACCTCGATCTCCTTGTAGCCCATGCGGACCAGCAAGTCGAACATGCGGCGCTTACGCGCGGGGCTCATCGGGTCGATCAGCGCCTGGTTGCCGTCGCGCAGGTCCACCGCGCACCACAGCGGGGCGCGGGTGATGGTGGTGTCGGGCCAGGTGCGATCGGGTACCGACACCGTCTCGACCTCGTCGGCGAACTGGCGGTAGCGATGTACCGGCATCGCGGAGTTGCGCTGGGTGTTCCAGGAGGGCTGGCCGTCGGGGATGGGGCCGGACGGTTCGACGATGCGACTCGCGCCCGAAGTAAAGGTGTCTGCTGCTGGTGCCATGATGGTCGATCTCCGAGTGGATCTAGGGGGAGGTGACCGGCACGTCGAAAGGCCCGCGGCGGAGGGCCGGTCGTGTCAGACCCCGCCGCGGCATCCGAGAAGGAGCGCGCGATGCATGGGTGTGAATGTACTCCTCGGGCCGGTCGCGGATCAAATGCCCGTCGGTCGTTCGTTGAGTGACGGGGTACTGACGGTCTCTTTGGGCGGGCATTACTGAGGGCATTTCTGGGTGAATTCTCAGCCGGCACAAAGAAATCTAGGGTTGTCTTCGTTCTCGTCGAGCTCGATTCGACACGATGTCCCCGCCGGTCGCGGCGGGTGTTCGGTGGACGAAAGGTGAGTGCATGTCTCGTATGACTTCAGGAGTAGTGGCCCGACGGATCGCAGTGGCGATCGCGGGAGTGGGCGCCGCGACGGCCATCGCCGCCGGAGGTGTTGCCAACGCCGCACCCGCACACCCGCACAAGGCAGCACCCGCGCCCACCACGATGGTGCCGGGTACCGCATGCACGCTCGCGCAGGTGGAGCGCGCGCTCGGTGCCGAGGACCCGCAGCTATGGCACGAGATCTCGAGTCATCCGCGCGCCAAGCGTCACTTCGAGGAGACCATCGTGCTCACCCCCGAGCAGCGCAAGCAGCGCCGGCTGGAAGCCGAGAAGCATCATCCCGAGCGCGCCGAGATCATGAACTTCCTGCGTGACCACGGCATCGGCAAGAAGGATCGCACCGAGCACCGTGCCGCGATCAAGAAGGCCATGGAGACCTGCGGCAACTACAAGTGATCGACCACAGGTGACCCACCGGTGGGGTCAGTCGGCGGCGTCGAACGACTGACCCCACCTGCCGGTGAACGCGATCTCGGAGAGCGGTAGCCGTTCACGCGGCCACGAGTCGCGTTCGCGGATCGCCTCGGTCAGCGTCGAGGGGTCTGTGGCCAGGCGTCCCACGGCCAGGATCACCATCGGTTTGTGTCCGTCGGGAATCGCGAATGCCGCACGCGCGGCGGCTTTGTCGAAGCCCTCCATGGGGTGGCCGTTGAGTCCGAGGGCCTCGCACTGCAGAGTCATCTGTCCCAGGGCCAATCCGAGGTCGACCGCGCCGTAGGTGTCGGGGGCCGGATCGTCGGGAGTGTCGGTGGTGGACAACAGGATCAACGCCCCGGCCGCCGGCGCCCAGCTCTTGTTGCCGCGGTTGAGCGTCTCGACGAGGGTGTCGAATGTGTCGTCCCCGCGCACCCCGACGAGGAACCGCACCGGCTGGATGCGACCCCAGGTGGGAGCCCACCGTCCTGCGTCGAGGATCTCGGTCAGTTCGTCGGCGGTGACGGTGGACTCGGGGTCGAACCCGCGGGCGCTCCAGCGCTGTCGGATCAAAGGATGCACGAAAACGACGCTACTGCGGGTCGATGATGTCCTCGCGCACGGAGGCGCGGGGTGTGCGCATCACCACAGCCAGGACCACCGACAGCACGGTGAGAGCGATGACCGATGCGAGTGAGGCGGCATGGATGCCGTCGACGAAAGCCGACTTCGCGGCATCGGCCAGCGGTGCTCCGGTGGCGCCCATTCCGTCGGCCGTGTGCAGCGTGTCGCCGAGGGTGTCGCCGAACGCCCAGCCGTTGGTGTGCTCGCGGAACACCAGCGTGGCCAGCGATCCGAGCAGCGCCAGGCCGAGCGCGGTGCCGAGTTCGAAGCTCGTCTCCGAGATGCCCGACGCCGCGCCGGAACGCTCCGGCGGTACCGATCCGACCACGACGTCGGACACCAGACTGAACTGGATGCCGTAGCCGATGCCCGCGATCGACGTGAACACCAGATAGATCCAGATTGGACTCGTCATCGACAGCCACAGCAATCCGACGTTGCCGACCGCCGCGAGGACGAGTGACCCGACGAATGCGGTGCGTGCGCCGATGAGTGCGGCCACCCGGGTGGCGCCGATGGAGAACACCGCCACGGCCACGGCCATCGGAAGTCCGGCCAGCGCCGCCGTCAACACGTCGAACCCGCGCACCGATTGCAGGTAGACGCCGGTCAGGTACGACATGCCGCCGAGCGCCATCATCCCCACCAGTGCCACTGCGATCGACGCGCTGAACACCACGTTGCCGAACAACTGCAGGTCGAGCAGCGGGTGGGCGGCGCGCCGTTCGTGGCGCAGGAACAGCACGAACATCAGCATCCCGAACGCGCCGAGCGCGATCACCGGGCCGTGCACTCCCTCAGCGGCCAGCGTCTTGACCGCGTACACCACCGGCAGGATGGCCAGCATCGACAGCGCCACGCCGAGGAAGTCGAACGGGTCGCCGCTACCGGTGCGGTATTCGGGCACCAGACGCGGTGCCAGCGCGAACAGCACGGCGAGCACCGGCACGTTGATGAGGAACACCACGCCCCACCAGAAGTGGTGCAGCAGAACCCCGCCGACCACCGGGCCGATCGCCGATCCGCCGGCAAACGACGCGGTCCACACACCGATTGCGCGGCCGCGTGCGCGGGCGTCGGGGAACATGTTCGCGATGAGCGAGAGGCTCGACGGCATCAGGGTGGCACCACCGATGCCCATCAGTGCCCGCGCGGCGATCAGCACGCCCGCGGTGGGGGCGAACGCGGCGATCACCGAGGCGATACCGAAGATGGCCGCACCGGCCAGCAGGATGCGGCGCCTGCCGATCCGGTCGCCGACATTGCCCATCGTGATCAACAGGCCCGCGATCAGGAAGCCGTAGATGTCGAGGATCCAGAGCTGCTGGGTGGCGCTGGGGTCCAGCGCGTTGGTGATCGACGGAATCGCGAGGTAGAGGACGGAGAAGTCCATCGAGACCAGCAACACGGGGAGGGTGAGCACCGCCAGTCCCCACCAGGCGCGTCGATCGGCGGCCGAGTGGTCCCGGGTGCGCTGATCGGACGGCCGGACGGCGACGGACATGATGACTGACTCCTTGGTGGACGTGCTTCGGTTTGGTGATGGACGTGCTGCGGTGACTGTGTTTCGGTGGTCGGGGTTTCGGTGGTCGGGCGAATGCGGCGCGTACGCCGTACGCCATTCGACGGTACGGAAGTGAGTACGCTGTACGCAAGAGCTTTATTCCGGACGTACGTCCTGATCCAGGCCACGTTTCTCGGGAGTGATGGCGTTTGACCACGCAAACGGCCAAGTTGACCGCGTCGGCCATCGTCGACGCGGCCATCGACGTGGCCGCTCGCGATGGGCTCGACGCGTTGTCGATGCGTCGGATCGCCGACGAACTCGGGGTCGGGGCGATGTCGCTGTACCGCCATGTCTCCGACAAGGACGCCCTGCTCCAGGCGATGGTCGTCGAGATCGGTCGCAGATATCCGTATCCGGTCCGCGACGGGGTGTCGCGGACCTGGCGGGAGCGGGTGGCCGTTGCCGTCGACATCGACTGGGAGCTCTACCAGCATCATCCGTGGGTGGTTCTGGCGTACTCGGTGCCGCGGTACGGCCTCGGGGCCGATTGTCTCGAGGGTCTCGAGTGGCTTGCCGAGGGATTCACCGAACTCGGCGTCGACGGCGCCCGCGCGGTGGAGATGGTGCTCACCCTCTGGAACTTCATCAACGGTGTCGCGCTGATCACGGTGAGCGAGCAGTTGTTGCGAGCCGAGGCGTCCCCCGACGTCACCGGTGGTGTCGCCGACCTTCTCGACGGTGGCGAGGATGCGGCGTCGGACCCGCGGCTTGCGCAACTGCCCATTCTCGCCGCGCTGGCCCGACGGGGTGGGGTGGCGCAGCTCGCCGACCCCCGGGTCGGACTCGATGCCGGCGTCGCCTATCTGTGTGCCGGTTTCGAGGCGAGCGCGGGCGCGACGACCACCGAAACGTGACGGTCGGGGACTGCCGCGAGCGGTCGAGCGTGCCCAGATCCCGGTCGAGCGTGCCCAGATCTGGGTCGAGCGTGCCCAGATCTGGGTCGAGCGTGCCCAGATCTGGGTCGAGCGTGCCCGGATTCTCGTTGAGCGTGCCCGGATCTGGGTCGAGCGTGCCCAGATTTTGGTTGAGCGTGCCCGCGGATGGTCGGGTCTCACATGGCGTGCGGGTACACCGTGAGCATGTGTGCGCCGAACCAGGCGGAGCCGATGACCATTGGAATCACCACGGCCATGGCCGCCGACGTCCGCCACCGCGCCAGCACGATCGCCAGCGGGAGCAGCAGCACGAATGCGGGCAGCAGAAGTCGGGCGCGGCTGATCATGAGGCCACTCGAGAGCAGGATCGACGCCACCACCAGCGTGCCGTAGAGAAGCACCGGCCACGGCAGCCGCGACCAGACGGCGACCATCACCAACACCACCGTGGCGATGATGATCCAGGCGGTGGCCACCGGAGCCACCTCGCCGGAGTTGACCAGCGAGTCGTTGACGAAATTGAACGTGACCGCCCCACCGTCGAACCGGGTGTCCCAGCCTTCGGTCTGGATGCGGAACCAGCCGGTGGGTGATCCGGTGTGCGCCCAGACGACGGCAAGGTAGCCGAGATACCCGAGCGGACTGAGCACGATCGCCGCCCAGATCCGTGCGCCCTCGCCACGGAGCGAACGCGTCGCCGGATCCGTCACCAACGCCACGATGGCCGCCGCGACGACGACAGTGATCACCACGATCGCGGTCGGCCGGACGGCGCCGGCCACGAGTGCGGCCACCCCGGCCAGCAGCCAGCGACGCTCCAGGACCCCGACCAGCGCCCAGACCGCCAACGCACAGAACATCGCCTCGGTGTAGGCCATGTTGAGTACCACCGACATGGGGGTGGCGGCGAAGATCGCCACCAGAAACAGTCCGACACGCCGGGGGGCGACGTCGAGGTCGCGAACGAGTGGCGATCGGTGGGCCATCAGACGCACCGACCGGGCGCCCAGCCGGGCGGTGCCGGCGGCGGCCAGGCAGCCGAACAGCAGGCTCAGGGTGAGCGCCGCACCGAACGGACTCACCAGCGGAAGCCGCGCCAGCGCACCGACGAGATACGGGTAGCCGGGAAAGAACGCGTAGGCGGTGTCGGCGGTGTGCAGCCCACGGGCATCGGTGAGGTCGAACGGGATGTCGGCGTAACCGTGCTCGGCGATGGCGAGCATCCACTTGCCGTCCCACACCGTCAGTGCGCGGCCGAGCGTGGTGTCGCGCAATGCGGTGAAACGCCACAGCACGAGGACGCCGACCAGGCGGATGACCAGAAACACCCCGACCGCGAGGACCCAATCGGGAACACTCCCCGTCGCCGACCCCGCGTCGCGGGCCGAGCGACGCGGCGCATCGGCGTCGGGGCCGGACCGTGCGGACCGCGACCGGTGGCTCTTCTCGTCCTGGGCCCTGCCGTTCTGTCCCGACAGCGCCGGTGCGGTCGACTCGCGCGATGGCGACCCGGGTTGGCGTCGCGGTCGCGTGGCGCGCGCGCCGGTATCACTGGACACGAAAGCGATGGTAGGGGACCGCTGCAGGTCGGGGGCACCGCGGATCGGTCGGCCGACGGTGGCGCCGGTAAGGTTGTTGCGGCAGACAGATCAGTAATCCCGATCCGACCCAACGCCTGGAGGTAGTCGAACGTGGCACTCGTCGTGCAGAAGTACGGTGGATCCTCGGTCGCAACGGCCGAGCGCATCCGCCGTGTCGCCGAGCGCATCGTCGAGACCAAGAAGCAGGGCAACGACGTGGTCGTGGTGGTCTCGGCCATGGGCGACACCACCGACGAACTGCTCGACCTCGCCCATCAGGTCAACCCCGCACCGCCGGACCGCGAGATGGACATGTTGCTCACGTCCGGGGAGCGGATCTCCAATGCGCTCGTCGCGATGGCGATCAGCTCACTTGGTGCGCGAGCGCAGTCGTTCACCGGTTCGCAGGCCGGTGTGATCACCACCAGCAGCCACGGCAAGGCCAAGATCATCGATGTGACGCCCGGGCGGGTGCGTGCCGCACTCGACGAGGGCAACATCGTGCTGGTCGCCGGATTCCAGGGTGTCGCGCAGGACACCAAGGACATCACCACGCTGGGGCGCGGCGGCTCCGACACCACCGCGGTGGCCCTCGCCGCGGCGCTCAAGGCCGATGTGTGCGAGATCTACACCGATGTCGACGGCGTGTACACCGCCGACCCGCGGATCGTGCCCGACGCCCGCCGGCTGGAGACGGTTTCCTTCGAGGAAATGCTGGAGATGGCCGCCTGCGGCGCCAAGGTCTTGATGCTGCGGTGCGTGGAATACGCCCGCCGATACAACGTTCCGGTTCACGTGCGCTCGTCGTACTCGACCAAACCCGGCACCCTGGTGGCCGGTTCGATGGAGGACATTCCCGTGGAAGAAGCCATTCTGACCGGTGTGGCACATGATCGCAGCGAGGCCAAGATCACCGTGGTCGGACTCGACGACAAGCCCGGCTACGCGGCCAAGGTGTTCCGCGCCGTCGCCGATGCCGAGATCAACATCGACATGGTGTTGCAGAACATCTCGAAGGTGGACACCGGCAAGACCGACATCACGTTCACGCTGCCGCGCGAACTCGGGCCGACCGGCGTGGAGAAGCTGACCCGGCTCCAGCACGAAATCGGTTTCACCGAACTGCTTTACGACGATCACATCGGCAAGGTGTCGCTGGTGGGCGCGGGCATGAAGAGCCATCCCGGCGTCACCGCCACATTCTGCGAGGCGCTCTCCGACGCCGGGATCAACATCGAACTGATCTCCACCTCGGAGATCCGGATCTCGGTGCTGTGCCGTGACACCGAGCTCGACGACGCGGTGCGCGCGCTGCACACCGCGTTCGATCTCGGTGGCGACGAGGAAGCCGTCGTCTATGCCGGCACCGGTCGATAGGGGGAGTGTGATGGGAGCACGTATCGGAGTAGTGGGTGCGACCGGTCAGGTCGGTGGGGTGATGCGAACCCTGTTGGCGGAGCGGAAGTTTCCTGCCGACGAGATCCGGTTCTTCGCGTCGCCGCGCTCGGCCGGCCGAAGACTGCCGTGGGGAGATGGCGAGATCGTGGTGGAGGACGCGGCGACCGCCGACCCCACCGGACTCGACATCGCCCTGTTCTCGGCGGGCGGCACGATGTCGCGCGAGCAGGCACCGCGCTTTGCCGCCGCGGGTGTCACGGTGATCGACAACTCGTCGGCGTGGCGCAAGGATCCCGATGTGCCGCTGGTGGTTTCGGAGGTCAACGGCGAGTTGGCCCAGAATCCGCCGAAGGGGATCATCGCCAATCCGAACTGCACCACGATGGCCGCGATGCCGGTACTCAAGCCGCTGCACGACGCGGCCGGTCTGCAGCGCCTGATCGTCTCGTCGTATCAAGCGGTTTCCGGTAGCGGACTGGCCGGTGTCGAGGAGCTCGCCGGCCAGGCGCGGGCGGTGATCGACGACGTGGAGAAGCTCGTCTACGACGGGTCGGCGGTGAGCTTTCCGGCGCCGAACAAGTATGTCGCGCCCATCGCGTTCGACGTGATCGCGCTGGCCGGTTCGCTGGTGGACGACGGGTCGGGTGAGACCGACGAAGATCAGAAGCTGCGCAACGAATCGCGCAAGATCCTGGGTGTGCCCGACCTGTTGGTGAGCGGTACCTGCGTGCGGGTTCCGGTATTCACCGGTCACTCGCTGTCCCTCAATGCCGAGTTCGCGCAACCGCTTTCGGTCGCCGACGCCACCGAGATCCTGTCCGGGGCGCCCGGTGTCGCGCTGGCCGACGTGCCGACGCCGTTGGCCGCCGCCGGTCGTGACGAATCGCTGGTGGGCCGTATCCGGCAGGATCCCGGTGTGCCGGACGGTCGTGGACTCGCACTCTTCGTCTCCGGTGACAATCTCCGAAAGGGAGCGGCACTCAACACCATTCAGATCGCCGAACTCCTCGTCTCCTGACCTTCGACCCCTTCTCTGCGACCCCCTCCGATAGGTGATGCCCAATGTCCACGCCCACTGACTCCCCGGCGCTGGCCGACCGACTCGGCCACTATTACCGCGTCGACGACACCTACGTGGTGGGGCGCGAGAAAGTCCGTGAGTACGCCCGCGCGGTGCAGGATCGGCATCCGGCCCACAAGAACGAGGCCGCCGCTGCGGTTCTGGGCTATTCGGGTTTGGTGGCGCCGCTCACGTTCACCGCGATCCCGGCGATGACGGCCAACCGGCAGCTTCTCGAGACGATCGTCGTCGGCTACGAGACATTTGTGCAGACCGAGCAGGTCTTCGAGCAGCACCGGCCGATCGTCGTCGGCGACGAACTGAGTACCGACGTCGAACTGACCGGTGTGCGGCGCATCGCCGGGCGCGACATGTTCACCATCACCAACACATTCACCGACGCCGCAGGCGAGACCGTGCACTCCATGCACACCACCGTCGTGGGAGTCGGGGGCGACGACGTCGACCCGGCCATGACTGCCGCCGCGCGCGCCATCATGGTGCACGACGTGAGTGTGCCTTCCAAGGACATCCTCGACGAGGAGTACCACAAGACGGTGCGACCCGAAGGGCTGCAACGGATCTCCGCTGTCGGTACCGAGCGGACACCTGGCACCCCACGCTTCGAGGACGTGGCCGTCGGCGACGTGGTGCCGCTGTACGACGCGCGCATCTCGCGTGGTGATCTGGTCAACTATGCCGGTGTGTCCGGCGATGGCAACCCCATCCACTGGGACGAGCCGATCGCCAAGCTCGCCGGCCTGCCCGACGTGATCGCGCACGGGATGCTCACGATGGGACTGGCCGCAGGCTACGTGTCCGCGTGGTCGGGCGATCCGGGCGCGCTGACCCGTCTCGCGGTGCGGTTGTCCTCACCCGCGGTGGTCCCCGCCGCCGGCGGCGACATCGAGTACACCGGCAAGATCAAGTCCCTCGACCCGGAGACGCGCACCGGCGTCCTCATCGTGGGCGCAAAGTCGTTGGGACGCAAGATCTTCGGTCTGGCCACCGCGACCATTCGGTTCAGCTGACCGACGCTACGCAGTTCATTCTGGTGGATGGCTTGATCCGGATCGCGAACCGTAACACCACCCATTGCTGAGATGCCCCTCACGTAACTCGCCTACTGTGGGGTAGGTTACGGACCTATGGATAACTGTCGGGGTTTGAAATCTGTCCTGTCCTTCTTCTTGACGCGACGTCGGCTGACGTTGGCTGCGGCGACCTTCGTCGCCGCAGTGAGCGCGACGACCGCGGTGGCGGCGCCTGCGCATGCCGCCGACTTCTACACGCCGCCCGCCCGGTTCGCCGAGACACCCGGTGCGGTGATCCGCAGCGAGCCGAGTCCGCTGTTGCTGCAGATACCGGGCCTGCCGAATCAGTGGCCGGGCACCGCCACGCGCATCATGTACACCTCGCGCTACCAGGACGGAAAGCCCGCAGCGGTGACCGGCACCGTCGTCGAACCCACTGCGCCGTGGCGCGGAAAGGGACCGCGGCCCACGGTGGTGATCGGCCCGGGCACCGTCGGTCAGGGCGACCAGTGCGCCGGTTCCAAACTGATGAGTTTCCCGATGGCGATCGATCCCGCCAAACCGAGCATCGCGTTGAACTACAGCGGTCTGGAGATGAACCTGCTGCTGATCAACGGTGTGCGCGTGGCGATCACCGACTACATCGGCATGGGCACGCCGGGTGTCCACACCTACGTCAACCGGCTCGAATCCGGGCAGGCGATGATCGATGCGGCGCGTGCGGCGCTGCGCGTCGCCAAGGTTCCGCAGAACTCGCCGGTGGCGTTCTCCGGGTATTCGCAGGGCGGCGGCGCATCGGCGTCGGCGGTGGAACTCGCCCCGACGTATGCCCCCGAACTCAACGTCAAGGCCGCGTACGCCGGGGCACCCCCGGCCGACCTGACCAAGGTCATCGATCAGATCGACGGCACCTTCATCGTGGGTGGGATCGGCTATGCCATCAACGGTCTCGAGGCCCGCTACCCCGCACTCGCCACGGTGATCGACAAGGAAACCAACGCGCGTGGCCGTGGGGCGCTGCGGCAACTGTCCACTCAGTGCATCGGTGACACCGGTCTGACCTTCGGATTCCAGCGCACCAGCTCGTGGACGCGGTCGGGACAGCCGCTGTCCGCGGTGATCAAGCGGTATCCGGCCGTCGCCAAGATCGTCGACGACCAGCGGATCGGGCGACTGCGCCCCACGGCTCCGGTGCTGCTCGAGGGTGGGATCAACGACGACGTCATCCCCTACGGGCAGGTCGCGCAACTCTACCGGGACTGGCGCGCACAGGGCGCCGACGTCTCGATGGTGACCAACACCATCCCGCCGATCTTCCCGGGGCTGGTGGTCAACCATGGCCTGCCGTTGATCACCACACTGCTGCCCGGGACCAACTTCTTGCTGACACATCTCAACAGCTGATCGGGGGTCGGCCGAAATCATCGGGCGCGCAATGGTTGCCCGTCGGGCGGGGATGTGGTTGCTTCGTTCGATGCCGACAAATCCGAGGCCCCGCCGGGGACTGACGCGAACAACGCTGATCATGGTGACGGCGGGACTTCTCGCGGCAGTGGGCGCGCTGGTCGGAACGGGCTCGGTATCGGCCGCGCCCGGTGCGTGGACCACGTATTCGGCGGCACCCGCTCCGGGCCCGGCGACCGGGTTGGGACCGGCGGGCACATCGCTGATGCACGGGGATCTCTGGTCGACCGACAGCACGCAGAACCCGGGTCCGGGCGCCGGCGCGCACGTCGCGGCGTCGTCGGTGCCGGGTGGGGCGTGTGCGGCGACTTTTCTCGGCAGCGACGGGATGCCGGTGGCGTTGTGTACGCAGTTCGTCAGCACCGCGCCCCCGGCGGTGGTGATCCCGACTGTGACGCTGTTCGATCCGCGGACAGCCGCGCCCCTTGCGCGGCTGGCACTAACGAAGGGACGTGGCCTGCTCGGCGGCGTGTACGGCTATCTCGACGATCGGGACCGGGTGGTGGTCGGGGACGCGTCGGGCACGGTCCTGCGAGTCGCACATCGGCGCACGGCCGCCGGGTGGCGGTTGTTCGTGTCGCAACGCATCGATGTATCGCGGTGGGTGCCGGCCGGCGACGGGATCACGGCGCTGGCGCCGGCGTGGCCCTCACACGGCGGAACAGGACGCAACCAGGTGTGGTTCGCCACCACCCACGGTGTGGTGGGCATCGTCGATGATGCCGGCCGGGCCCGGACGATCCGGTTACCGCGCGGCGAGGATCTGGGCAACGGGCTGTCGGTGCGCGCGGGTGGGGTCTCGGTGATCACCACGCATGCGCTCTACGAGGTGCGCACCGGCGGCGATGGTGCGCCACAGATCGTCTGGCGACGTGCCTACGATCGTGGTCCGGCTCGTCGGCCGGGGCAGCTCACCTGGGGATCTGGCACCACGCCAACATATTTCGGGCCGGGCGGGGATGGTTGGGTGGCCATCGTGGACAACGTGGAGCCGCCGAATCTGATCGTCTACCGCAGCGCGGACGGGTCGCAGGTCTGCCGGATGAGGGCGTTCGGAACGTCGGGTCCGGGCACCGAGAACTCTCCGATGGCGTGGGGTGATTCCCTCGTGATCCCGAGTACCTACGGATACGAGTACCCACCGCAGGCCGTCGACGGTCCGAGTGTGCCGGCCCGGGCAGCTTTCTCCGGTGGCGCCACCCGAATCGACGTGAGCGCGCACGGTTGCCGGCGGATCTGGGAGAGCAGCGACCGCCTGGCGTCGCTGCCCAAGCTGTCCCGGGCCGACGGACTGATCCACGCCCTCGGGTACGGACCCTACGTGCCCGGCGCGATCGCGCACACCGGCCCCGTCTTCTACGTTGCCATCGACTTCGCCACCGGACGGCGGGTGATGAACCGACAGGTAGGTGTCGCGCCCGCAGACGAACCGCTTCAGCTGACGGGCACGATCGGTCCGGATGGGTCGCTGTGGCAGGCCACGATCGGCCGGATGCTCAAGGTCGCCCGCTGACCGTCGTGTCGCACACGGCGGCAGGCGGTTACGCGATGCCCGACGGTGCCTGCAACTCGATGCCCGCATCGTGTTCGAGGTCGGCGGCCACCTCGGTCTCGATGTCGCTGCGCTGCTGGACGGTGTTGATCACCACGTAGTACAACACCAGCGCGAACACCGCCACGATCAGCGCGTCCCAGTCGTCGGGCAGCTTCTTCGCGGAATGGTCGCCGTAGTTGCCCAGATAGCTGATGACGAGGATGCCGGCGAACCATGCCCACATCCAGATGCCCGAACTCCACCGCGCGCGCGAGAGATCGACCGATTTGGCTCCGCCCAGGCCGGCCAGTCCGAAGATCGCCTGTCCGATCAGCAGGCCGACGATCAGTTTCCACGTGGTGTCCCAGCCACCCCAGTAGATGATCAGATTGGCGAAGATGAAGCCGAGTGGCAGCATCACCTGTGGTGCCGGCAGACGGTAGGGATGAGTGCGGCCCGGGTCGCCCTTGCGTAAGGCGCCCAACGATATCGGTGCGAAACCGTACATGATCGCGGTGGCGCCGGTGATCACGGACACCAGTTGCTGCCAGCTCGGCGCCGGAAGCAGGAACAGGATGCCGAACACCGTGGCCACGATGATCGACCACACCGGGACTCCGCGCTTGGATACCTTGGTCATCGCGGATGGCAGGCCGAGTGCGTAGGAGATGCGCGCCGTTGTGCCGACATAGATCAGTCCGGTACCGCCGGGTGAGACGATGGCGTCGATGATGAGGATGACGGCCAGCCAGGTGACCCCGGCGGAGATGGCCAGCGTGTAGTAGGGCCCGTAATCGCCCTTCCCGATCGGGTTTGCCCAACCGTTCTGGGCCAGTTGTGCCGGATTGAGCGCGCCCACGAACGCGATCTCGAGGCCGATGTAGACGAGGGCGCCGATGACCATCGCCAGGATGATCGCCTTGGCGACGTCCTTCTGCGGGTTCTTGGCCTCACCGGCCATCTGTGTCGCCTGCTCGAAGCCCTGGAGTGCAAACACCACACCTGCCGGGAGTGCGGCGAAGATGCCGTGGAAACCGAACGGGGCGAATCCACCTCCCGCGGTGAAGTTGGAGATGTGGAAGTTGAGTGCGATCAAGGTGACGATCGTCAGCACCGGAACGAAGATCTTCCATAGGACAATACCGGTGTTGCTGTCGGACAACAGTTTTGCGCCGCCAAGGTTGATGAAGGCGAAGATCCCCATCGCGATCACGCCGATCACGATGCCCGCGACGGTGAGCGTGCCGTCGCTGTGTACCAGTGGGAAGTTCTTACTGACGTCACCGATCGAGTTGACGTAACTGAGGGACGCCTCGACTTCGAGGGGCGCGATCGCCACGGCCTGCAGATAGGTGGTCCAGCCCGCCGTGAATCCGGCGAAGCCGCCGAAGGCGTAATGCGGGTACCGGGAAGTGCCACCGGCCACGGGGTAGGCAGCACCGAGGTCGGCGTGGATCAGCGCCAGCACCATGAGCATCACCGCCGCGAGCACCCATGAGATCAGCGACCCGCCACCGCCCGCGATGGATGCAGCGGTGAGTGCGCCGAGAAGCCAGCCAGAACCGATGATGGACCCGAGTGACACGAACGACAGCCCCCAGAAGCCCACGGTACGGCGTAACTGGGTGGATTCGCCCGCAGACGATTCGACGATGACCTCGGACATGCGGAGCCCCTTGGGTGTGGTGCGGAAGCCGTCGACACAGCAGACGGTGGACGTGGCGTCAGTCAAACACCGCAGCACGCACCAGTCATCGGTCAGCCCGGGAAGGGTAACGTGAAATTCACGTAGGAGCGGATTCTTCAAGGCGCGGTTGGCAATTCGCAAACGGATGGTCAAAGCGGACATCGAATGCGCAGATCGGGCATATCGCCGACGCCCACGCGTGGCAGGATCGGGCATATGACCGATCCGTCGACCGCCCCGGGCGCCGGGGACTCCGAGCACCGCCCGACGCAAGCCGAGCTCGACGCCGAGGATCTCGCGGAACTGCGGCGCACGTCGACCGATCGGGATCGAGCCGAGTTGTATCCCCGTCCCCGGTCGGAACCAGGTGCGCCGCCCGCGGCGCTGGTGACACATGCGCGAGTGGTGTGGTGGGCGGCGGCCATCGCGTGCCTGGTCTGCGTGGTCTACGGATTCGCGCACCTGGGTCAGATCGAGGAGTTGCTGCGCGCGCGACTTCTCCAGGGTGCTGCACAGGGCTCATCGTCGAATCGGCTGACGCCCGAGAAGGCCGACAGCCTGGCGCACACCCTTCCGGTACCGATGTTGATCGCGGCGGTGCTGTTTCTGGTGGTGGAGTACATCACGCTCGTGGCGACTGCCACACACCACAGCCGCGGCAGCCGCAGTGTGTTCCTCACCCTGGTGGTGGTCAACGTGCTGTGCATCCCGATCGGCCTCGACCTGCTGTTCCGCTACGACGAGCTGTGGTCGGCGATCGTCGTCATCGGCTGGATGCAGGCAGCGCTGCTGGTGGTGGCAGCGGTGATGACGTTACGGCGTTCGGTGGATCGGTGGCTGCCCGAGTCCACGCGCATCCGGCCCGGCCGGATGATGCGCAACCGCACCTGACGTCGTCAGGAGCGTGCGGCGATCTCCTTGAGGAACGCGGCCTCGTCGATGCGGGTGCTGCGACCGTCGGCGATCACCACCTCGCCGTCGACCATCACCACGTCGACGATCGACCGCGATCCGGTGGTGAGCAGCGATGCTCCCGGGTCGCGGACCGGCAGGGTGGCGTAGTCACGGTCGAACCGGATCAGGGTGAGGTCGGCCGGGCCACCGACGCTGACCCCGCCGATCACCTCCGGCAGCCCGAGCGCCACATTGGCTCCGCCGCAAGCGATGTCGAGCATCTCGCCGAAGCCGAGAAGATCGGCGCGACGATGTACCGCGCGCTGCAGGTAGGCGCCGATGCGGAAGGTCTCGAGCATGTCCTGGGTGTCGTTGCTGGCCGCGCCGTCGACACCGAGCCCTACCCCGAGTCCCCGATCGAGCATCGCCGGGATCGGCGCCACACCACTGCCGAGTCGCATGTTGGACAACGGGTTGTGCGACACCGCCACCCCGCGCTCGGCGAGGATGCGCTGGCCCACCTCGTCGAGTTCCACGCAATGCACCGCCAGCACGCGATTCCACAGGAAACCGTTGTCGTCGAGGTACTCCACCGCGCCGACGCCGGCGTGCTCGAGGCACATCCGGTCGTCGGTGGGTGTTTCGAGCAGATGGATCGACACCGACATGTCGCGGGCCTGGGCGAATTCGCGCAGCCTCACCATGCCCGGTTCGGTGAGCGAACGCGGGTTGGGTACCGCCAGGGCGATGTCGATCACCGAACCCGACACCTGCTCGCGGAGATGATCGACGTGGTCGAGTACGTCGTCGAGCGGCTGCATCAGCCGCGGCTCGAATCCCCACTTGCGAGTGGCGTCGGGCCGGTCGGCCACGCCACGTCCGAGGACCGCGCGGATCCCGGTGTCGCGCAGGGCCGAGATCACCGCGCCGTGCACCTCGGGTGACGGGTGTGGCCACATGTGCTCGACCACCGTGGTGGTCCCCGACCGCAGCATCTCCAGGCATGCGGCGACCGCAGCGGTGTAGGCCCGCTCCGGTGTGATCGCCACCGACTCCTCGCCGACGGCCAGCAACCATTCGAGCAGTGGGGTGCACTCGGCGATGCCCCGCATCAGCGATTGCTGCAGGTGGGTATGTGTGTTGACGAAGCCGGGAATCAGGAATCCGCCTGTCGCAGTGATAGTTTCACTGCTTCCGGCGTCCGGGGAGCCGGCGGCGTCGATGGCTGTGGCGTCGATGGCCGTGACAACACCGTCGACAACCCGTACGTCCCGATGCGGCAGCCAGGTGCCGCCCGAGTAAACGGTCACATCACTGAATGTGGTGGGCCGCCGCTCCGGCAGCACCTGGTCCGCTGTCATCGGTGGGTCACTTCTTGTCGAAGTTCGCCGACAGGCGCTGGGTGATGTAGTCGGCGGCGGTGATCGGCGGGTAGGTGCCGGCCGCGCTCTCGATCAGCACGTCGGTGTTCGCCTGGGCGAAATAGGCGATGGTGTAGCGGGGTCCGCTGTACTCACCCCGTCGCGGCGCGCGCACCCGGTGGAAGTTCGACGGCAACCGGTCATCGCTCCACCGCATCAGCATGTCGCCGATGTTGCAGGTGATCGCATCATCCGACGGCTCGACCGGCGTCCATGCCTGGCCCTGCGCCTCGGCGCCCGGCAACACCTGCAGCCCGCCCTGCCCGCTGCGCTGGAACAGCAGCGTCAGCGCATCGAAGTCGGTGTGCGCACCGGCGCGCCACACGTTCTCCTGGTCGAGCATCTCGTCGGGGAACGCGTAGTAGTGCAGCAGGCGCAGCGTGCTCTGGTAGGTGGGTGACTCGGGATCGTGTGCCCGGGTGAAGAAGTCGCGGTCGAGGCCGAGTTTCTCCGCGAAGCAGCCGAGCAGGTTCATCGCGATCTGCCAGCACTTGTGCTCGAAATCTTCGATGGTGGAACGGAATCCGGCCAGTTCATCCTCGCTGGGCCACAGACCTTCCATGCGGGGACGGGTGAACTGGTAGGACTCCTTCTGGTCGGGGGTGCCCACCGACGGCCGCACCTGACTCATGAACTCCCAGCCGGCGTTCTGCCCCTTCTTGAGCGGGTACTGCTCCTTCACCTCGCGCGGGAGGGCGAAGAACTTGGCCGACATGTCGAAGGCGTGTGCCACCTCGGCCAGGTCAATGCCGTGGTCGACCACCTGGAAGAAGCCGATATCGGTTGCCGCGGACCAGAGTTCGTCGGCGATCTCACTGCGCCGGCGATCGAAGTCGGCGAGGCTGATGCGGCGGACCTCCCGGTCGGTGGTCTCGGTACCCAGGCCACCCATGGCGGCCTCCCGGTTCAGTTCGGTCATCGCGTAGTCCGACTCGTGTGCCGAGTCGGCGGAAGGGGCGGCAGAAGTGCCGGAAATGCTGGTGTCGATCATGGGTCTATCTCTCTCTGCGAAATGAGACCGCATGCGCTTTTCGACGCGAGACCGGAGAGAAGGGCCCCGCGGACGCGAACACCGGGACTCTTGCCCACTGTTACACGCGACCTCGTGGCGACGAGCTTACGGCAGGTGTCCCCGACGCGCCACTCGAACGCGAAACGATGCGGGTGTCAGGTCGTCGGGAGTGTCAGCACCTGGCGGTCACCCGACGTGATCGACACGGGTATCGACGGCATCGAGCCGCGGTAGTTGGTCGATCCTGCCGAGATGAGCAGCCGGATGCGATGCCCGGGGGCAAAGCGGTGGACGAAGGCAGGCATCGTCATGGTGAACGGTCGGTTCACGTCGGGGATGCGCACCGGGGCGACGAGGTTGCGCACCGTGGTGGCACCGCCCGCCGGGTCGACGTCGACGATGCGGCCGAACAACACCAGCTTGTCGCCGATCGGTGCGTTCGGCGCGACCGGCGCATTCACCTTGACGGTGACCGTCGGCGCCCCGACCACGACGACACCGGTGTCGAGGGGCGCGGTGTCCCACTGTGCGTACGTGCCGGGAATGTCGTTCTCCGGCAACGAGATCAGCCCGAGGGAATCGGGCTTGTCGTGTGTGGTGGGCAATCCCAGCGGCGCGGTGACGAAACGCGCGGTGGCCGGAAGGGCCGGCGCGCCGGCCGGCGAGAGCGACGTCCCCGACAGCACGTACCGTCGCGGGCTGCTCACGTCGATGGCGTCCGCGGTGGCGTAGGCGGGGGTGGCGCTGCCCTGATACGAGATCCAGTCGCGGAACCAGGCGAACCGGGGGCCCACTGCCGCATCGGTGTCCTTGAGGTAGTGATCGGCCCAGTCGACCATTCGGCGGACCGTGTAGCCCGAGTAGGGATCGGGCGCCGAGATGTCGAGATCGCCGGGCGCGGGATTGCCGGAATGACCTCCGCTGTACCAGATCATCCGCACCGGCACCCCGCGTGCGGAGAGCCCGCGATAGGTGGCCACCGCCTCGTTCAGGTTGAACAGTGTGTCTTGCTGCCCCTGGATGAGCAGCGTCGGAATCCGGATGCGGGAGAGATAAGTCGAGACCGAACTCGTTCTGAGGTAGTCGACGACATTCTGGTTGATCGAACCGGTGGTGATCATGTCGGCGAATCCCTGACAGATCTCCACGGGGTAGTCGGGACAGCCGATCAGCCGCGCGGGGTCGACATCGGCGTACTTGATGCCGGATGCGATTCCGCCGATTCCCAGCGACGCGTTCCAGTTGATCTTGGCCGAGCCGGCCAGTGCGCTGGTGACGCCGGTGACCCGATCGGTGTTGTTGGGCGCCAACGAATACGAGAGATCGTTCCACGTGATCATGGGCATGATCGTGTCGATGCGGGGGTCGACGGCGGCGGCCGCGAACTGGATCTGACCGCCGTAGGAACCGCCGACCATGCCGACGCGCGGGTCGTCGGGGTGCGGCACGCCCAGGTGATCGACCCGGTCGTGCTGCACGATGGTGAGCGGGGGTGCGGGTGCGGTGTGTGCGGCGTCGGTGAAGGCGATTCCCGGTGCGCCACCGAGGTAGGAGACCAGGCGCGCGGCGGTGACGCCGTCGGGGTTGCGCCGATCGAAGCTGATTTTGCACCCTGATCCACCGAAGCCGAGTCCGGAGTAGGAGAGCACCACGTAGCCGCGCTGTGCGAAGAACTTCGCGAACGGGGCCTGGGTGTCCTTGGAGCCCGCGAAGCCGTTGGTGGTGAGGATCGCCGGTGCCTGGTTCGATGCCGACGCTCCGGCCGGCCGGTACACGTCGCCCACCACATCGCAGGTGCCCGCGGAGGTTCCGGTGACCTTGAAGTGCAGGGTGGCGACCGAGTAACCCGTCGCTGCTGCCGCGACGTCCGGGGTGATGGTCATCGACGACACGGCACCGACAACGGCGGCGACCGCTGCCAGTGTCCATCGAAGCGATCTGTGCATGCCATCTCCTTCTCGGCCGACCCGTGCTCCCGACCGTCGGAGTTTGGCAGACACGGCCCTGCCGCACGAGAGAACGGCCGAATTCGGCCCGACCTGCGCCGATAGCCGAACTTGCTGGATCTGTTCCAATAACTGGACTAATTCCAGAAAGGGAGTAGCGTGGAAATCATGCAGGACGGCCGGACATTTCAGCGCCGCTTGCGGGCAGCGGGCATGCGAGTCACCGCTCCCCGTCTGGCGGTTCTGGAGATCCTGCACGAAAGTCCGCACTCGACAGCCGATTTCGTTGCACGAGGCGTGCGAGAGCAACTCGGAGGTGTGTCCACACAGACCGTGTACGACGTTTTGCGGGCATGTACCGAACGTGGGTTGCTCCGCAAGATCGAACCCGCAGGATCGCCGGTGCGATACGAAACGCGAACCGGAGACAATCACCACCACCTGGTGTGTCGATCGTGCGGGCAGATCGTCGACGTCGACTGCACGGTCGGTCGGGTGCCGTGTCTGGCGCCCGATGACGACCACGGATATCTCGTCGACGAGGCCGAGGTCATTTTCTGGGGTCTGTGCCCGGCCTGCCGGGCGCGAACGGGTCCTGACGTTGCCGAGTAGTGAGTTCCCTGCCCGCGGTTCGCGCAGGCAGACAATACGAAGGAGACAGTGATGGCAATCGAACCGGCATATCGCATTTCATCCAAGGCCGCCGGCGGCGGTCGAGACGGCGAAGTGGTGTCCGACACCGGCCGAATCGATCTCGACATGCGTCCGCCGACCGAACTCGGCGGCAGTGGCGAGGGCAGCAATCCCGAGGAGTTGTTCTCGGCGGGATATGCCGCGTGCTTCCTCGGCGCCCTGCGTGCCACCTCCAAGTCCGCGGGCTCGCCGGTTCCCGACGAGTCGACCGTCACCGTGACCGTGGGGATCGGCAAGGACCCCGCCGACGGCGGCTTCGGACTGGTCGTCGACATCGAGTCGTACATCCCCGGCGTCGACGAGGCCAAGGCGCTCGAACTCGCCCAGGGGGCGCACGCCTTCTGCCCCTACTCCAAGGCCACCAAGGGCAACATCGACCACAACGTCACCGTCCGGGTGTGAGGTTTCGACAAGCTCAACCAGCGCGAGGAAAGCTCAACCAGCGCGAGGAAAGCTCAACCAGCGCGAGGAAAGCTCAACCAGCGCGAAGCGAGCTCAACCAGCGCGAAGCGAGCTCAACCAGCGCGAAGCGAGCTCAACCAGCGCGAAGCGAGCTCGACCAACGAATCCGCTCAACAAGAAGGAGTCAGCACATGACAATCAGCACCCCCATCACCAGCACGCTCTCCGACGAGCAGAAGGCCGTGACCGGCCGCGCGTTGCAGGAAACCCTGGTCGACCTGATCGACCTCTCACTGATCGCCAAGCAGGCGCACTGGAACGTCGTCGGCCGCAACTTCCGGTCGGTTCACCTCGAACTCGACGAACTGGTCACGGTGAGCCGTGACTTCACCGACGACGCCGCCGAACGTGCCACCGCGATCGGCGTGTCTCCCGACGGTCGCGCAGAGACGGTCGCCAAGACCGCTGCGACGACGGGTTTCGGTGACGGCTGGACCTCGGATGCGGATGTGGTCGCGGCGATCGTCGACAACCTCAAGGCGGTCATCGCGGGTCTGCGCACCCGGATCGAGCTGACCGAGGAGGCCGACCCGGTGACCCAGGACCTGCTCATCGGCTTCGCCTCGAAGCTCGAGCAACTGCACTGGATGTGGCAGGCGCAGGTCGCCTGAGCCCGACGCCGCCGATCCGGCAGCCGGCGGCGGGGTTGTAGCGTGTGATCCCGTGGATAACTGGGGTGTGATGGCCGGTTTGGGCCTGCTCGCGGCGACCATCGCGGTTATTGCCTACACGCGGTCGCGTGAGCGCGATCCCGAACGGTTGCGCTCCGGTGTGCAGTTGGCGCGCGATTTGCGTGCCCTTGCCGGTGACGACGCGGTGCGGCTCGCGGCCGTCGACGAATTCGAGGTCACGCTCTATCAGCGGCTGTTCCACAGTTCGGTGGTGGCGCCGCGTGTCCGCGCCGCGGTGTGGGCGCTACTCGCGGCGGTTCTCTTCGCCGCGGGTGCGCTCGCCACCCGCGGTGACGGGCTGCTGACCGCGACGGTGCACGTCGCCGCGGTGGTGGTGGCCATTCTCTTCGCGCTCGCGGCGCTCGGTTTCGCCGGTGCGGCACTGCTCCACTTTGCGACCACGCCCCGGGTTTCCTTCGACGAGTCGTACGAGAACGCCGACGAGACCGCGGACCCCGCTGTGCCCGATCCCGCTGCGCCCGACCCCACTGCGACCGACGATTAGTGACGCGTTCAGTCGGTGGTCGACGCCGCGAATCGCCGCCGATAGGTGGTCGGTGACACGCCCACCGCGGCACTGAAGTGATGGCGCAGCAGCGTCGCCGACCCAAACCCGACCGCCGCTGCCACCTCCTCGACCGGTAACGAAGTGGTCTCCAACAATTCCCGGGTGCGCAGGACGCGTTGCTCGACAAGCCATTTGTGCGGCGAGACCCCGACCTCGTCGACGAATCGTCGCGCGAACGTGCGTGCCGACATGTGCATGCGATCGGCCATCTCGTCCACCCGGATCTCGCGATCCAGGTTCTCGATGAGCCACGTGAGCGTCGCGGCGAACCCGTCGGACTCGCATGTCGGCATCGGCATCTCGACGAACTGGCGTTGCCCGCCGTCGCGGTGCGGGGAAACCACCATCCGGCGTGCGATCCGGTTGGCCGCCTCGTGTCCGCATTCTTCCCGTACCAGGTGTAGTGCCGCGTCGATGCCCGCCGCGGTGCCCGCGCTGCTGGTGACCGGTCCGTCGTCGACGAACAGCACGTCGATGTCGACGGACGCGCGCGGGTACATGCGCGCCAGCTTCTCGCCGTACCGCCAGTGCGTGGTGCAGCGCCTCCCGTCGAGGAGTCCGGCGGCTGCCGCGACGAACGCTCCGGAACAGACGGTGAGCACGCGCGCCCCGTTGGCCACCGCACCGCGCAGCGCATCGAGGACCTCGCCGGGGTACTCGCCCGACGTGCTCCCACCGGGCACCGCGACGAGGTCGGCGTCGAGGCAGCGGTCGAGTCCGTGCGGGGCGATCACCGTCGCGCCGTTGCCGATGCTCAGTGGCCGGCCGGGCTGAATGGAGCACACCCGGAAGTCGAAGGCGGGCACACCGTCGTCGGTGCGATCGAGCCCGAAGACCTCGTTGATCACCCCGAACTCGAAGAGCGCGACCTCGGAATAGAGCAGAACGGCGACACTCCTGAGCACCCGACCAGTATGGCAGAAATTTGTCGATGGTTGTCATTGATGCCACTGGTGGCTGGATATGCTCGGGCAAATAATTTCTGTCATGAACCTCGCGCAGAACATCGTCCTCTGCCTCATTCTCGCGCTGGTCGTCACGCCGGCGATCTACGCGGTGGTCCACCTGCACTGGGATCGCGACCTTCCCGCGATTCCCTTCGGGTTCGACCACGCGGGATCGGGTCTCGACACCCCGTCTCTGGGCGAGCACGGCGGTCCCGACGCCGACCGGATCGGCCAGGAGCTGCGGGTGCTGGCCCTCCACCGGCGTGATGGCCTGACGAGCGCCCCCACCCCGTGATGACCCACCGCCGGGCGCGGCGTCGAGGTGTTCGATGACGTGTCGGCACGGGCCGTGCGATTGCTATGTTGGGACACGCATCACGATGGTCTTCGTGTGGTACTCGGTCTCGCAGTGGTGCACGGTGAAGCGGGCACCGCGAGCGGAGGGGGGCGGGAGTGGGTCACCGCGCGCGCATCGTGTGTGTCGTGGTGGCTCTAGCCCTGGTCGCTTTGTTGACCACCGCGTCGACGGTGGTGCGCACATCGACGGGGACCCAACAATTCGCCTCCTTGTCGTCGGTGCCCACCGTGCTCGAAGGGTCCGGCGCACCGGCGATCACGCTCAGCGCACATCTCTTCCGCGGATCGGCCGAGGCGATCGTGATGACCGCGGGTGCTCGACCGGCAGACCGTGACCGCGTCACCGCAGTGGCGCGGGCGCGGCATGTGCCGGTGTTCGCCGCCGCCACCGACGACGTCGGGCGAGGACGTCTCGAGCAGGAACTTCGGCGACTGGGCACCCGGGCGGTACACGTGGTCGGCGGTGGATCGGCCGGCGTGCCCATCACCACGACGCCGGGGCTCGACGACGTGATCGGCAACGATGCCCCGTCGGGTCCGGCTCCGCTCGTCTACGTCACGGGTACACCCGACCCGAGTACATCGGCCACCGCGGCAGCCGTCGGTGCCACGGTGATTCCGGTTCCGGTGCCCGATCCGCGCGCCACCGGCGAGTCGATCGGCGCGCTTCGCCCGGCGACTCTCGCGCATGCCCCGGTGCTCGCCCTGGGTGCAGCGTTCGGTGACGACAACCTCTTCCGCGAACGGGTACGCGAAGCGCTGTCGCTGCCCGAGGTGCCCGGGGGTGGTCAGCTCGTGGTCCCCGGGAAGCGAATGGTCGCGCTGTACGGTTCGCCGGGGTCGCCGTCGCTGGGACCGCTCGGTCGCCAGGATCTGCGCGCCTCCATCGCGCGCGTGCGAGCACTCGCCGCAAGCTATCAACGGGTCAGTCGCGAACTGGTGGTGCCCGCGTTCGAGATCATCGTGACCGTGGCGTCGGCGTCGCCCGGGCCGGGTGCGACGTATTCGTCGATGATCGACCCGGCGGTGATACGGCCGTGGGTGGAGGCCGCCGGGCGCGCCGGGATCTACGTGACCCTCGATCTCCAGCCCGGCCGCACGGACTTCCTGACGCAGGCCAAGAGATACGCCGAGTTCCTTCGGCTTCCGCACGTCGGGCTCGCGCTCGATCCGGAGTGGCGACTCAAGCCCGACCAGGTCCACCTCACCCAGATCGGGTCGGTGAGCGCGGGTGAGGTCAACCGGACCGGCGACTGGCTCGCCGAACTCACGCGGAACGATCGGTTGCCCCAGAAGCTCTTCGTCCTCCACGAGTTCGACACCGACATGCTCGCCAATCGGCAACAGATAATCACCGGGCGCCCGGAGCTCCAGACGGTGATCCACGCCGACGGGCACGGCATCCCGTCGGTCAAGATGGACACGTGGCGCAGGTTGCTGCTGGATCTGCCGCCCGGCGTCGTGATGGGGTGGAAGAACTTCTACACCGAGGACACGCCGACCCTCACTCCGGCGCAGACGATGCTGGTCAGACCCCGGCCCTTCTTCGTCTCCTACCAGTGATCGGGTGGACTCCAACACCGTGACGGTCCAGCGAAAAAATCGTGCCACAATGTCCCACTTTCGCGCTTGTTTTGCGTAAACGCGACCTAATCTGAGATCGGAAGTAGGGACCGGTGCCCTATCGCGGGTGCTGCACGCCCTCACGGCGTGGCCATTCTTGCTGGTCGATTCGGATACGGCGAGTCGCCGCGGCCCGGCCCCAAACGGCAACCTTCGGGTGGACTTGTGTTGCCCGAAAAGTATTCCACCGCAACGACTTTCATCCTTGCTGCAAATCTGTGTTCGGATGTCACAGAAATGGACATGGGCGCAATTCGTTGACTAAATTCAACTCGTGACCATACTTGTGACGCCCGGCGTGAACGCAGAAGTGCGGATTCTCCAGACGCGGCAGAGGGCGACCCGATGACCTCGCCGAGTGGTGGTGCTGATCCTGCGACCGAGCCGATCGGTGTCGTGCGCGAAGAATCCGGCCGGGGCGACGTCTTACTCGAAGCCCGCGGGATGGGCGTCAAGGCGTCCTGGGGACACATCTTCGGTCCGACGGACCTCACGGTGCGTGCAGGTGGCGTCACCGTGCTGGTCGGTTCCGGAGGGCGGGGCCGCACCGCCCTGCTTCTGACGCTTGCGGGCCGGATGAAGCCGACGTCGGGCACATTGCACGCATTCGGGCGGGAGAACAACGCCCAGTACCTCTTCAATCGGGCCGGCTTGGCGTGGATCGACGAGGTCGACGGCATCGAGCAGACAATCCGGGTCCATGACGTGGTGACCGAGCAGATCCGCTGGGCGGCGAAGTGGTACAAGTGGGTGCCGCAATCCACGGAGGCAGATCTGGAACGGATCTGCCGGCCGGTCTTCGGCCCGTACTCGCTTCCCACCATGGACGCGTATATCGAGGAACTGCCCGAATTCACCGCTGCGTTGTTTCGGATTGCCGTCGCCAACATTCGCAAGCCGCCACTCCTCGTGGTCGGTGGAGTCGATCGTCTCACCCGGGTGGAAAGCGCCCACAAACTCCTCAATCGCCTGGTGGAAATCGGCCGTGAGCAGACGATCATCACCGCCGACGTCAACGGTGTGTTTCCCGACACCGGCGTGAGAGATGTTGTCCGAGTGCACAACTTGACAGACAACGAGTTCGTTCAACTCGAGACCGAGGATCGGATCTGACATGCTCGCAGCGTTCTCCCCAGGCAGCGATTTCAAGCGCTACTACCGGGGCCGGATGCCCCGGCTCGCCCTCATCGTGATCATTCTGATGCCACTCATGTACGGCGCCCTGTACCTGTGGGCCTTCTGGAACCCGTTCAACGCCGTCGACAAGCTTCCGGTGGCGCTGGTGAATGCCGACGTAGGCGCCACTGTGCAGGGCCAGCCCCTCAAAGCGGGTGAGCAGGTCGCGCAGGGGCTGATCGACTCGAAGCAACTCGACCTGCACCTCGTCTCGGAAGAGCAAGCAGCCGAAGGCGTCAGGGACGGAAAATACTACTTCTCCATCACTCTGCCCAAGGACTTCAGCGAGGCGGTCGCCTCACCGACGGGTGACAACCCCCGCTCCGCGCCGCTGATCTTCACCTACAACGACGCGAACAACTACCTGTCCACCGTGATGGGCCAGGATGCGGCGTTGCAGATCGTGAATACCGTCGGAGCCCAGGTGGGGGCGCAGACCTTCGACATCGTGCTCAGCGACGTGTCCAAACTGATTCCGCAGATCAAACAGGCACAAGCCGGTGTGAACCAGCTGAACACCGGCATGAAGCAGGCCAACACCGGTGCCCAGGAACTCGCCACGAACCTGGTGACCGCCAAGGACGGCGCGGCGCAACTCGCGGGTGGACTCGATCAACTCGACACCGCGCTCACCGGCGCCACGGCGCCGTTGCTGCAGGCCCTGAACAATTCCGGTACCAACGGGGTCAGTCCGGCGCAGCTCAACGCGACCGCTCAGAGGCTCGGTAACAACACCCAGGTGGTGACCAATCAGCTGACCGTCGCCGCCAACGCGCAGTCACAGGCGAGCCAGATCGTCGACAGCGTCGTGGCCCAACTGCTCGCCAGTCCCGACCCGAACATCCAGAACATCGGAAACGCTCTCGCACCCGTGCGCAGCTACTTCCGCACGCAGGGCCTCGGCCCGGATGCGAACAATCAGCTCACCCAGGTGAGATCCGACGTCGAGGTGCTGTCGGCGCAGGTCAACAATCCGCAGAGTCCGCTACGACAGGCTCTTGCTCTGTTCGAGAGCGGAAAGCTCAAGAGCGACATCCTGGCCGCCCAGGGTGCGGCCAACGAACTCAGCTCGGGTGCCAACCAGCTCAGCACCGGTCTGGTGGAACTCAGTAACGGCGCCGATCAGCTTGCCACCGGCACCACACAGTTGGCCGCGGGCACACAGCAGTTGGCCAACGGCGTCAACGACGGAGTGAAGGACATCCCGAAGTGGTCGAGCAAGCAGAAGGAACAGTTCGCCAATGCTCTGGCGAAACCCGTTGCGCTGCAGGAGAACACGCTCAATGAAGCGAAGACGTTCGGCACCGGTTTCACCCCGTTCTTCTTCGGGCTGGCGCTCTTCGTGGGCAGCATCATCGCGTGGATGCTCTTCACGCCGCTGCAGGCGCGCCCGATCGCGCAGGGCCTCAACTCCGTGCGCGTCGTACTCGCCTCGTACGCGCCGACATTCTTCGTCGGAGTGCTGCAGGCGCTGATCCTCTACCTGGTGGTGGTTTTCGCGATCGGGCTGCGGCCGACACATCCGGTGGGCACATTTGCCTTCATGTTGTTGATGGTGGCGATGTTCCTGGCGATGATCCAGATGTTCAACGCCTTGTTCGGGCCCGCGGTGGGCCGAGTGGTGACCCTGGCGTTCCTCATGATCATGCTCACCTCCGCGGGTGGAATCTATCCGGTACCCACCACGACAAAACCGTTCCAATACATCCACTGGGTGGACCCGATGACGTACACGGTGACCGGGTTGCGCCAACTCACCGTGGGCGGCATCGATTCCAGATTCTGGATAGCCCTATCCGTGGTCGCGGCCATGACGCTGGTCTTCCTCGCGATCACCACCTGGGCCGCCCGAAGAAACCGGCAATACACCATGGATCGGCTCTATCCGCCGGTCGAAGTCTAAGGGGCGCTGAGCCCTTGCCCTTCCGCTACGACGAAACGTCCATGACCACATCACGCCCAGAAAACCGAACAGTTCATTCACAACACTCCTGAGGAGGAGAGCATGACCGAGCGTAAGCATACGAATGCGCGAGCGACCACGAACACATCCGAGTCAGTCATTCTCAACCCTGTATTCGTCCGGCCGGGCGAGGCGACCGAGTATCCGAAGTTCACCATCCCGGACTCGATGAGCCTGCCGGAGACCGCGTATCAGATCGTCCACGACGAGGCGATGCTCGACGGAAACGCGCGTCTGAATCTCGCGACATTCGTGTCGACGTGGATGGATGACGAAGCGCGCAAGCTGTATTCGGAAACCTACGACAAGAACATGATCGACAAGGACGAGTATCCGCAGACCGCGGCCATCGAGGACCGCTGCTGGAAGATCATCGCCGATCTGTGGCACGTTCCCGACGTGGACAATGCGATCGGTACCTCGACGATCGGATCGTCGGAGGCAGCCATGCTCGGCGGCCTGGCCCTCAAGCGTCACTGGCAGCAGCGTCGCAAGGCCGAGGGCAAGCCCATCGACAAGCCCAACCTCGTGCTGTCGACCGCGGTCCAGGTGTGCTGGGAGAAGTTCCTCAACTACTTCGAGGTCGAACCGCGCTGGGTACCGGTCTCGGAGGAGCATTTCGTCTTCGACGGCCACGAGCTCGAAAAGTACGTCGACGAGAACACCATCGGCGTCGTCGCGATCGTCGGTGTCACCTATAACGGTCTCTACGAGCCGGTGAAGGCGATCTCCGAGAAGCTCGACGAGATCCAGGCGAATACCAGCCTCGACATCAAGATCCACGTCGACGGTGCATCCGGTGCCATGGTGGCCCCGTTCTGTCAGCCGGAACTGGAGTGGGACTTCCGCGTTCCGCGCGTGGTCTCGATCAACACCTCCGGCCACAAGTACGGCCTCGTCTATCCCGGATTGGGCTGGATCATCTGGCGCGATGTGGAAGCGCTGCCGGAGAGCATGGTGTTCCACTGCAGCTACCTCGGTGGGAACATGCCCACCCTGGCGCTGAACTTCTCGCGTCCCGGCGCACAGGTTCTGTTGCAGTACTACAACTTCCTGCGTTTGGGTCGCGACGGATACCGGGCCATCCAGCAGGGGTCGATCGACGTCGCGACGTATCTCTCCTCGTCGATCGCCAAGCTCGGTCCGTTCGAGTTGGTCAGTCACGGTGACACCATTCCGGTGTTCGCGTGGAAGCTGAAGGCGGGCTACACCGACAAGTGGAACCTGTACGACCTTTCCGATCGGCTGCGGCTCAAGGGATGGCTGGTGCCGGCGTATCCGATGGCCGACGGCCTGGCGGACTGGACGCTGCAGCGCATCGTGGTCCGTGCCGGTCTGAGCCACGATCTGGCGACCGCGCTGCTCGCCGACCTCGAGAGCGAGGTGGCCTTCCTCGACGCGTTGGAGTCGCCGTTGCCGCGCGAAGGCACCGGATCGCACTTCCACCACTGACCGGCCGGCCACCGACCGGGTGGGCGACGGGGAGCCCACCCGCTCGGGCCGGTGGTCGAATGACGCCGCACTTCAAGGAAGCCGTACTTCAAGGAATAGGAAGCGATCAGGTGAGCACAACCACCGCCCGGGAGCCATCCTGGCATCGTGCGTTGCTGACCCCCACACTGAACAAGCAGTGCTGGGGATTCATGATCGGTTCTGCACTGTTCGCGCTGGGATCGGCGCCATGGATCGGTATCTGGATGGGCGCGGCCAACGCGAACATCTGCTACTTCATCGGCGCGTGGTTCTTCACCGCCGCGGGTCTGGTGCAACTGTTGCTGAGCGGGGCGATGACCGTTCCCGTCGACTATGCCCCGGGAACCATGGTGCGCGCAGAATGGCTTGCCGCGGCAACCCAGTCCTTCGGCACCCTGATGTTCAACGTCAGTACCTCCGCAGCGTTGGCGGCGCACACCGTGCCCGCGGAGAAGCACCTCGTCTGGGCGCCGGATGCGGGCGGTTCGGTGGCGTTCCTCATCAGCGGCGCCTTCGCGATCGTCGCCTACTGGCGGGTGAAGAAGCTATGGAATCCGAGTGATTCCGGCTGGTGGGCCACCCAGATCAACATGCTCGGCTGTATCGCCTTCGGCGTGAGCGCGGTAGCCGCCTACATCACCCCCGACGGCAACACCATCGACAACGTGCTCGCCAACAGCTGCACCTTCGTCGGTGCTGTCTGCTTCTTCCTCTCGTCCCTGATCGTGCTGCCGCGACGTTCCGCTGTACCGGGTGCGACCTCATGACCGCCGTCTCCGTCGACCAGGCCCCAGAGGAAGGGCTGACCCCGCAGATCGTCGCCGATTGGCGCAGGCGTATCGGCTCCTCGATGACGCCCGGACCCAACCCGACCCGACACTTTCATCGGGTCGGTGACCGAGGCGTGGCGAACTACATTCCCGCGCTGCAGGTGACTCCGTACGGTGACACCCCATTCGAGGAATACGTCTACTGGCGACCCTTGTCGGTGATCCTCGTTCACGCACTGCTCCGAACTCCGTGTACCACCAGTCGCACGCCCTCGGTGGTCGACGAGTTCCCCTCGGATTTTCTGCTGGTCAACACGTATTCGATGCCGGGTAACAGTCTGGTTCGACAGGACGGCGTCGATCACTTCTTCAACAACCAGCAGCACCTGGCGATGGCCGACAACCGAGCGGTCTACGACCAGACGTCGTTCACCGTCAATGATCCGGTCGGCATCTGGATTCCGACCGAACTGCTGGCGAATGAGCTGCCCGAGGGCAGTTCCGCACTTCCGCCCGTCGTGTCGGATTCCCCGCTGGCGCGTGCGACCGCGGCCTTCATCAGGGGTTTCGCCTGCGAAGCCGCCGTGCGGGGGATGGATGTCGACATGGAAACCGAGCTGGCGGCAGTCGACTTGGTGCGCAACGTCATTCGTCAGCAGGATCTGCGCTCGCTGCGCTCCGGTGACAACGCGGTCTTCGTGCGGGAAGCGTCCAGACGGCTCGTCGAACAGCACTTCCGCGACCCGGACTTCACCGCGGATTCGATTGCGCGCCATCTGCACCTGAGTCGCCGTCAGCTCTACCGCCAGCTCGCCGGATTCGGGTTGTCGCCGGCCGCGATGATCGCCGACCGCCGGCTGCGGCGCGCGGCGCGGCTACTCTCCGGACCGGATCAACTCAGTCTCGAACGGGTCGCGGAGGCATCGGGGTTTGCGACCGTGGCCACGTTACGCAACCGATTCAAGGCGCAGTTCGGGATGACGCCCGACCAGTATCGCCGCGTACGTCCCGCAACGCCGACAACTGAGAACGGGACGGTATAGCGATGTATGTGGTGAGCAGGGAAGACGGACTGGACCCGGCACGAGTTGCGCAGTGGCAGAATCGAATCGGAATCGATCCACATTCTCCCGGTGCAGACAACAGGATCGTGTTCCGCGGCCGGGAAGGCCTCGCCACCTATTCGCAACAGTTCTCCCGTGTCACGGTGCGTGACCCCGACGCCTTTGAGTGCATCATGTACCACCGCAGTCTGTCCATGATCCGGGCGCACTGCGAATTGTGCACTCCGCGCCGCTCCGAGCGTTCCGCCGCCCGAGCGGAGGCCGAGGTGGACACCCCCTATCTCATGGTCGCGGCGCACCGGCTCAACGGGCAATTCCGTGTCACCCAGTTCGGCCGCCAACACACCTACGAGTCCGGGCAGTTCATGGTGCTCACGACGGCCAGCCCGTTCACTGCCGAGATCACATCGGTCTGCGAGACCGCGATGCTCCTGTTTCCCCAAGACGTGCTCGGCGGTGACGTGGTGAGTAATCGGCTCCTTCTGCCGATGGCCGCGGACTCCACGTTCGCCAGGGCCACCGCTCAGTTCCTGTTCCGGTTCACCTACGACGCCGCGGGCCGCAACCTGGACATCGACCCCGAGGCGGAGATGGCCGCCATCGAACTGGTGCGAGCTGCCCTCGGACACTTCACCTACTCCACGCGCCGGTTGGCGAACAATGCCATGTTCATCCGCGAAGCGGTCCGCGATCTCATCGAGCATCACTACGCCGACCCGGATTTCTCGGCGCATTCCATGGCCGACATCCTGCACATGAGCCGTCGCCACCTGTACCGGCGGTTTGCCGACGCAGAAGAGTCTCCGACCGACCTGATCAACGCCCGGCGCCTCGTCCACGCCCGCGAGCTGCTGAGTGCGCAGAACTCGATCCCGCTCGACGAGGTGGCGCGGCAGTCGGGTTTTCGCTCGGTGGCCACGTTGCGCAACCGTTTTCGCGCCGAGTACGGCACCACACCGAGTGCGTTCCGTGCGGAGGCAGGCTTGACGCGGTGATGTCCCCATTTCAGCGGCCGGGATGACAGGTGGTGGCCGATATGCGTTACTCGAACTGTGGATGACACCGCCGACACCGACACCCTGGCCGCCCGCGTCGCGAACCTGATGCCGCAGGCCCGCACCGACCTCGCGGAGATGGTCGCCTTCCGTTCGGTCTTCGATCCAGGTGGCAAGCCTCCCGAAGACTGCGACGCCATGGTGGACTGGCTGATCAACGCGTTCACCGAGGTCGGGTTGCACGACGTGGCCGCACATGTGACGTCCGACGGCAGCAAGTCGGTGACCGGGCACATCGACGGCCCGCCCGGCGCCCCGACTGTGTTGCTGTACTGCCATCACGACGTCCAGCCGCCGATGGACGAGCAGGCGTGGACATCACCGCCCTGGACGCTCACCGAACGCGACGGACGCTGGTACGGGCGCGGCGCCGCCGACTGCAAGGGCAACATCGCGGTGCACCTCACCGCGCTGCGCGCGTTGGCCGGTACCGCTGGTGTGAACATCAAGATCGTCGCCGAGGGCTCCGAGGAACTCGGCCTGGGTGGGCTCGAGCACCTGGTTCCCGAACGGCCCGAACTGTTCGCCGCCGACGCCATCCTCATCGCGGATTCCGGAAATTTCCAGGTGGGCACACCCACGTTGACCACCAGCCTGCGCGGCGTCGCCGACGTGGTGGTGAGCGTCGAAACCCTCGAGTCGGCGATGCACTCCGGCATGTTCGGCGGGGCAGCGCCCGACGCTCTGGCCGCGCTGATCGCGATGCTGGCCTCGCTGCGTGATGAGGCGGGCAACACAACGGTCCGCGGCCTTGCCAACGATGCGGTGTGGCCGGGAATCGATTATCCCGCAGACAGATTCCGCCGTGACGCCACCGTTCTCGACGGCGTCGACGTCATCGGGTCCGGCCGCGTGTCGGACATGGTGTGGGCGCGCCCCACGGCCACGGTCCTCGGGATCGATTGCTCCCCGGTGGCCGGGTCGACGGCGTCGGTGACGCCGCGGGCGCGGGCGCGGATCAATCTGCGGGTTCCGCCGGGCATGGATCCGGTGGCCGCGCAGGACGCGCTGATCGAGCATCTGCGTGCCGTGGCGCGGTGGAATGTGCGGGTCGCCATCGAGCGAGAGGCGATCGGGGCGCCGTTCTCCGGTTCCACCGGCGGACCCGCTTTCGATGCGATCGTGGCGTCGATGGGCACGGCCTACGGCAACGACGTGGTGTTGCAGGGTCAGGGCGGTTCGATCCCCCTGTGCACCGTGCTGCAGGACACCTTCCCCGACGCGGAGATCATGCTCTTCGGTGTGGAGGAGCCGCAGTGCCTCATCCACGCGCCCAACGAGAGCGTCGATCCCGGCGAGATCGAGCACATCGCCCTTGCCGAGGCGCTCTTCCTCCGTGACTACCAGCGGCCGTGACCGCGCGCTCTGCGGTCGTGTGCCGGGCTGCGGTATCAGGGCCGGGGAGCGTGCAGATCCGCGGCAGTGCCGCTGAATCGTTGCAGCAGTAGGCCTTTGAGTTCGGGGCGGCTGGCCGCGACGAGGGTGAACATGGCCTCGCGCGCCAGCCGGTCGGCGTCGCTGCCCCGGATCAGGGCGCGCCCTCCGTCGGCGGCGACAAGTGCGGCGGCGGCGTCGACCGCGAGTTGCGCGCCATCGGCACGTGCCGACAGCAGGTGCCCGGAGTCATCGAGTGATCGATCGAGCCGGGCCCGGATCTCACCGGCGCGTTCCCGCAGCCGTCGGGCCTCTGCCACGTCGCCGGCCCGCTCGATGAGGGCGGTGCAGCGGCGAACGAGGCCGAAGGGCAGGCTGCCGTTGAGTCGAATCCCGGTGTTCTGGGTGGCGAAGAATTTGTCGAGCGGGGTCCGGCCGACGACGAACGCGTCCGGCACGGTGAGGTTGTCCACCCGCACACTCACCGTGTGAGTGGCGTTTCCCGCCGTCAGCGCGAGCGGGGACACCGAGATCGCCGCCGACATGGGATGGGTCGGCACGATCACCGCGATCACGTCGTCGGTCTCCACGTCACGCGCCGAGATCTGCAGGATGTCGATGTACCCCCAGCCGCTGACGAACGGGGCATACCCCGACAGCGACCAGCCGTCGGCAGTGCGCGTGGCCCGCATCCGCGGCGGCGTGGGCACCGCACCCGCGTACGCGACGCCGGCGCGCAACCGTCCGGCGATCGCGTCGTCGAGCAACTCTGCGCGCAGCGGCTCGTTGTCGGTGGACGACAACGAGATCACCACCCCGTGATGCTGGAGCCAGGTGAAGGCGGTGGACAGGCAGCCGCTGGTGAGGACCTCGATGATCTCGATGACCTGCGCGAGGTCGAGGCCGCAATCCGGGGCGGCGATGCCGAAGAGGCCGGCATCGGCCAGCGCCGACCAGTGGGTGACGGGGATCTCGCCGGTGCGGTCCACCTCGGCGGCGTCGCCGAACAGCATATCGTCGGCGATGCGGTAGGCGGACTCCACGAGCACGGCCGGGTCGGGTGTCCTCGTCACCCAACCCAGCCTAGTGCCGTCGCATCGATACCCCGGGCCGGAGGGCCCGACGACTCAGACGGTGCAGAGCGGCGAGTAGTCGCTTCGTCCGCCCGTGGTGGGTGAGATCAGGAAGGTGCACGAATTGAAGCCGAGCTTCTCGGTCTGCGTCTTGAGCATCCGGAGGTCCTCGGTGGTCAGCACCTGCTTGCGGGAGAGCACGAAGCCGGAGACGCGGAAGGGGTCACCCACGATCGCGTACTCGTACGGGCCCTTCGGGTCCTTGCCGTCGGCAACCCACGCGATCACGTAGTTCGGGAAGTTGCCCGAGTTGATCGTGTTGGGGACACCGGGGAACGAGACGGCCAGCGCTGCGTTGCTCTTCTCGGGGTCGACGACGGTGGCCTTGCCCTTGATGCCGTCGGGTTGCCGGGTGAAGCTGGTGCACCGATTGTCGACGCTGACAGTGGTGGGGTTGATCAGGCCGTAGGTGGCGTTCGTGTCCTTGGCGCAGCGGATGCCGTAGAAGGACGGAATAGTGGCCTGCTGCCACCAGGTTCCGAGGTACCGCGCAACCTCGAAGTTCTTCACCGGCTGCAGCGAGGTGTCGGCGCGTGCCGGTGCGGTGGTGGCGACGAGGCCGGTGACGACGAACAGCGCAGCCGCGAGTGCGGCCAGGATTCTTCTCGAGTGGGGCATGGTGCCTTCCTGACGGTCGACTCGGTCACCGGGTGACCGGTCATAGGGGATCAGTCGTGTGAACGCACAGCCATTCGGTCCCGGCCGCCTCGCGGATGGGCGGTCAGTCCCGCGCGTAGGTGATCGCCGGCTGCCAGGTGGCGACCGCCCAGATCACGATGAGGTCGACGACGATGATCAGGATCGCCCACGCCGGGTAGTACGGCAGCCACAGGAACTGGGCGATGATCGACAGTGAGGCGATGATGATCGCGGCGATGCGCGCCCAGTCGGCGCCCACTGCCAGCGCACCCGCGACGATGATCGCGATGATGCCGATGATCAGGTGAATCCAGCCCCACGTGGTGAGGTTGAACTTGTAGATGTAGTCGCCGTCGAGGACGAAGAGCTGGTCATTGGCGATCGCGGAGATGCCGGTGAAGATGCCCACGATTCCGGCGGTGAACAGCAGCGCGGCTGCGACGAGGGAGATGCCGAACGCGAATCCCTGTTTCGCGGAACTCTCGGCTGCCGCGTCATCGAACTGTGTGCTCATCGTGGTGCGCCTTTCTGACCGGTTGTCAATGTGTGATGCCTCCAACACTATCGACATCCGATGGCGGCACCGGCCATATGGCCACGTCGGATGAAAAGCGTCCCGAAATCGTGGCACGGGAGCTCAAATCCGCAGTCGGTGTTGATCGCGTCGCGGTGTGACCAGCCGATTTAGTTCGCGCACGGTGGTGGGGGTAAGCTATCGCAGGTTGCACACGGGGTGTGGCGCAGCTTGGTAGCGCGCTTCGTTCGGGACGAAGAGGTCGTGGGTTCGAATCCCGCCACCCCGACTCGTTGGTTGAGACGACAGCAGGGCCCCTGATCGGCAGGAATGCAGGTCAGGGGCCTTACTTGTGCCGCGGCCACCCGATTCTTCTCTGTGGTCTCGAGGCCGGTGGTGGCCGGTGTCCACCGATTGGGGGAGGTGGGATTCACCCGGTTGATCGGCTTGTCGGGGGAGTTCGGAAAGGGTGTTGGAGCGGCAAAGTCAGTGGTGTCAGAAGGAAGTCCCCGGCCCGCCCGGACCGGATCACCCAAGGAGTCACCATGAGCACCATCACCTCGAAGATCACCTCCCGCCGGGTTGCCGCTGCGGTGGCCGGAGTCGCCATCGCCGGCGGACTGGCCACGGCCGGTGTCGGCGCCGCACATGCGGGCACGATGCCGATCAACCGTCCCGGCGAACCCACCACGGCGATGACCATCACCAATCACACCGACCGCTACGAGTGGCTGGTCAGTTCCACCCCGGGTAGCGGGCAGTGGGTCAACGCCCCCCAGCAGGTGCTGGCGCCGGGGGCGACCGAGGTGGTCACCGCGAACGCGCCGATGTCCCCCTACCTGACCAGCTTCGTCAACTACCGCGTGGGTGCCTTCGGTCCGATCGCGACCTACAACGTCGCGAACATCCGCGGTGACGTGAACACGGCCATGACCGGGGTCAACGGGCAGGGATCGGGTCAGTACTGGATCAACGCCAACGTCGCCACCGGCCACCCGAACGTCAACGTCTCCTACAACCTGTGGTGAGACACCCCTGATATGCCACAACTCCGCCTCGGGCAAGACGTCCTCCGACGACGTCTTGCCCGAGGCCTGTGTCGCCCGAGGCCTGTGTCGATCGCCTGTTGTGGATGCTCAGACGCCGAGCCTGTCGGCGAGGTCGAGGACGTCGCCGGCGTGCACGTCGTTCGCCGGTGAGCCGGAATCGTCCTTTGCCGCGCCGCCCCATTCGTCCGGGCGCGCGACGAAGGCGGTGCGCAGACCGTTCGATCTCGCTGCGTCGAGATCACTTTGGTGGGTGGCCACCATCATCACCTGTGCAGGCTCCACCTGCATCAGGCGTGCCAGTCCCAGATAGGTTTCGGGTGACGGCTTGTAGTGCTGCCACAGATCCGCGCCGGCGGCGAGATCCCACCCGAAGTCGTTGTGGCGGGCCAGATCCACCAGGAGCCGGACGTCGCCGTTGCTGAGCGCGCAGACGACGAAGCGCGTGCGGAGTCTGCGGATACCCGGGGTCGCGTCCGGCCAGGCGGGGAGCTCGTGCCAGGCCCGAACCAAGCTCGCGGCGGCGTCGTCATCAACCTCGACGCCGAAGTGGTGGGCCGTATCGCGCAGCGTGATGTGGTGCAGCGCATCGAGATTCGCCCACGGCAGTTCACCCGACTCGACCCGGGCCAGTATCGGGGCGTAGCGGCTGCGCCAGTCGCGTGTGAACTCGGCGGGATCGACGCCCAACCCCGAGCGGGCCACGGCATCGCTGATTCCGGTGAACCAGTCGGTGAGTGTGCCGAAGGTGTCGAAGGCCAGGACGCGGACGCCGTCGGCGGTCACCTGTTCTCGGTGGCCAACTGCGGCAGCGAGTGCTCCTCGTCGAACTCCGCATCGCCGTGGGACACCGGCGTCAGGGTCAGCAGGTTGGCCTCGGGACGACAGCAGAACCGTGCGGGCGCCCATGGTGAGGTGCCCAGACCGGCGCTCACGTGCAGTTTCATCGTCGAGCCCCAGGCCGACGGGCCCTTGACCCGGGATCGGTCGATCTCACAGTTGGTGACGAGCGCTCCCACGAACGGCAGGCACAGCTGACCGCCGTGGGTGTGACCCGCCATCACCAGGTCGTAGCCGTCGGCGGCGAACCGGTCGAGCACGCGGGGTTCGGGGGAGTGGGTGAGGCCCAACCGCAGATGTGCGAGCGGGTTGGGCCGTCCGGCGATGGTCTCGTAGCGGTCGCGTTCGATGTGCGGGTCGTCGACTCCGGCGGCCACCACGCGCACGCCACCGACCTCGAGTTCACGCACGGTGTGCGTCGCATCCAGCCAACCGCGCTCGATGAACGCCGCGCGTAGGTCTTGCCACGGCAACGGGGCGCCGTGGGTGCGTTCATGGTGGCTGTCGAAGTACTGGAACGGATTCTTGGGGCGCGGGCCGAAGTAGTCGTTGGACCCGAACACGAACAGTCCGGGCCGCGACAGCAGGCCGCCGAGTGACTGGATCACCGCCGGTACCGCCGCCGGGTGGGCGAGGTTGTCGCCGGTGTTGACCACCAGGTCGGGTTCGAGTGATTCCAGCTCGGACACCCACGCCTGCTTGACGCGCTGGTTCGGTGTCATGTGGAGATCGCTGATGTGCAGCACACGCAGCGGCGTCGCGCCGGGTTCGAGAACCGCCATTGTGGTGTGCCGCAACGTGAATGCGTTGCGTTCGATGACCGTCGAGTAGAACAGGCCGGCGGCCGCGACGCCCGCGGCGGCGCCGAGCGAGCGGGCGACACCGGTGGAGGTCAGGTCGGCGCGGCTCGGGCGCCACGCGGATCCGGAGTCGGCTTTGTGCATCTCACCAGGATACCCGCAGCCCGCCGCCGGTCACGGCGGTGAGCGAAACGGGCGACGACGTCAGCCGGGAAGCTGGATCACCACCGGCCCGACGCCGGGCACCTGCACCGTGGTCTGGGTGGGACCGTTGCTGTCGCCGCCGGATTGCTGTCGGCCATTGCTCACATAGATCGTGATCACGCTGCCGGGCATCGCCGCATCCGAGGGAGCGGTGAACACCACGGTGCCCTGCGGACGGCTGCTGTCCACTTCGAGCTGGTTGACCTTGAACCCGGCCGACTGCAGCCGGGCGGTGGCATCACTTGCCTGCAGACCGCTCACCTGGGGTATCCGGCCCCGGTCGTTTCCGTTGAGGTAACGCGGGTCGGTGGGCGGCAGACTGATCGGACCGTACTTGGTGGCCACCGGCATCACGGCCTGATACCAGGTGCGCGCCGGTTCCATGCCGCCGTAGATGTCGCCCTCGCCGCACAGCCGGGCCGGACCCGAGCACACCCCGGACGGGTTGGGGCCGTCGGAGTAGACGTAGGCGGCGCCGGCGAGTTCGTTGGTGAAGCCGACGAAGGCGGCCGACCGGTGGGCCTCGGTGGTGCCGGTCTTGCCGGACATGGGGTAGCTCCAGCCCACCGACCCGGCGGCACCGGCCGACGTGCCGCCGCCCTTGTCGTCCTGGCTCATCGCATTGGCGAGGGTGTTGGCCAATCCGGCCTCGACCACCCGCTCGCACTTGGGTGCGTTGAACGGGATGGCGCTCACGGCCGGCTTGCCGTCCGGACCCATCACCGGGTTGCCGTACTGATCACGCTTGATCTTGCTGATCGACTTGATGGGGTTGGGCGGGCACCACACGCCACCCGACGCCAGGGTGGCAGCGACGTTCGACAGCTCGAGCGGGTTGATGGGCCACGGTCCGAGAGTGAACGAACCGAGGTTGCCGTCCTTGACGTACTGGGCGACGCTCTTGTCGCCGTAACCCGACGAGCCGGGCACGGTGTAGGACCGCATCCCCAGCCGCACCGCCATGTCGACGGTCGGTTTGACGCCCACCTGCTGCAGCAATTTGACGAACGCGGTGTTCGGGGACTGCGCCAGCGCCTGGGTGACCGACATCGACGCCGGATACTTGCCGTCGTTCTTGACGCAGTAGTAGTTGGCGGGACAGCCATACGCGCCGCCGCTGTCGCCCATGCCTTCGACCGCGATCGAGCCGGGCACGGGGATGTTGGAGTTGATCGGGAGGCCCTTCTCCATGCCCGCGGCGACGGTGAAGATCTTGAACACCGACCCCGCGCCGTCGCCGACCAGCGAGAACGGTTGTGGCTGGACGGTCTGGTTCGCGTTCGCGTTGAGGCCGTAGTTGCGGCTCGACGCCATCGAGACCACGTCATGCGAGTTGGTGCCGGGCCGGATGGTGCTCATCACGTCGGCCACGCCGTCGGCGTCGGGGCTCGCGTTGTTCTTGACCGCCCGCACCGTGGTGCGCTGGACGTCGGGGTCCAGGGTTGTCTGGATGATGTAGCCGCCACGCATCACCGTGTTGCGGGACATGCCGTTCTCGGCGAGGAACTGCATGGCGTAGTCGCAGAAGAAGCCGTTGTTGTCGGCGGCGATGCAGCCCTGCGTGGGTATCCGCGGCGACGGCACCACCCCGAGGGGGGTCTTCTTGGCGGCGACGAGTTCGTCTCGACGATTGGGGAAGTTCTCGATCATCGTGTCGAGCACGACGTTGCGGCGTGACAGCGCGGCTTCGGGATTGGTGTAGGGATCGAGCGCGGAACTCGACTGGACCATGCCCGCCAGCAACGCGGCCTCCTGCACCTGCAGGTCCTTGGCGGGCTTGCCGAAGTAGGTCTGCGCCGCGGCCTCGATGCCGTACGAGTTGTTTCCGAAGGGCACCACGTTGAGATAGCGGGTGACGATTTCCTTCTTGGCCTCCTGCTTGGCGGCGGCGTCGTCGAGACCCTTGCGTTTGGCCTGATCGGTGAGCGACTGCTCCATGGTCAGCGCCATCCGCACCTCGCGCAGCTTGCGGGCGGGGGTGGTCTCGATGGCCGCCTGCCGGTCGGCCTCGGTACGCGCGAGCACGAGCAACTGATAGTTCTTGATGTACTGCTGGTCGAGGGTGGACGCGCCCTGCTGCACCTCTCCCGACGACGAGTTCTTCAGGGCCGCACGGATGGTGCCCTTCCAGTCGACGCCGTCGTGCTCGAGGAAACGGCGGTCTTCGATGGAGATGATGGCCCGGATCATGTCGGGCGCGATGTCGTTGTAGCCCACCTGGTAGCGGTACTGGTCGAAGAGCTGCGCGATCGGCTTACCCGACACGTCGGTCATCGTGGTGACCTCGGGCAGAGTTCCGGTCAGCAGATCCGACGAGACGTTCTCCACCGCGGAGGCCGCGCGGTTGGACGCGAGACCGACGCCGCTGGCCACGGGATAGAGCAATCCGGCGACGAGCACGCCGGCCAATGCGCATGCACCGGCGAGCGGACCCAGCTTCTTCGACATCGGCACAACGGACAGGATACGGGTGATTCCTGAGACGCAGCTCAGCCCCGCCGCAGAGGGTGTTGCGAATCGGTGACGCCGCGCGATTCGACGGAGATCGCGGCCCGATCTCGGTGTCTGCACGATGGTGCCACTTTTTTCGGGCCGGGGGTTGCGTCGCAATGCACATAACCCTAGATTGAGGGCTGAATGTGACTCAGTTAACATTCCTCAGATGAAGTGGCCGGGATATCTCGGTGACGACAGAACAGGGGTCGGAACATGGCAACAGCGGCGGTATCGACCAACGAAGCGCGATTGACCTGGGTGTCCAACGCGCGCTGTCGCGGCGAGAACCCCGACGATCTGTTTGTTCGGGGGGCCGCGCAACGCAAGGCCGCGACCATTTGCCGTCATTGCCCGGTGCAACTGGAATGCGGAGCCGATGCTCTCGACAATCGTGTCGAGTTCGGGGTGTGGGGTGGGATGACGGAGCGTCAGCGGCGTGCGCTGCTGCGTCAGCACCCGGAGGTGACCTCGTGGGCGGCGTTCTTCGCCGCGCAGCGTCGTCGCCAGCAGGCCAGCGCTGTCTGATCAGCGCCACAGCGGTGGCGGAAAGCCGTTCGGTAAGAACGAGATCAGCAGCGCGTTGACGGCGTCGGGCTGCTCTGCCGGAATCATGTGAGAACCCGGCAGCACGGCCAGTCGGGCCCGCGGGATCGCCGCCACCACCTCTTGGCTGTGCTCGAGGGTGACCTCGTCATGGTCGCCCTGCATCACCATCGTGTCGGCGGCCACCGAACGCAGCGTCGTGAGGTCGATCTCGGGTCCGACGTCGAACATCGCGATCATCTTCTCGTGGAACACCGGGAAATGGTCGGGTCCGTCGGGGGAGAGTGCTCCGTACTGCGCGCGCAGCGACGCCGTGACCTGCGGCGACGACAGTGCCGAACGCAGTGGGCCGCCGGTGGCGCGGCCGGAGGAGTTGTAGTACTGCCCGATCAGCACCAGACGTGACACCAGGTCGGGGCGATCGCGGGCGGTGAGCAGTGCCACCGCCGCACCGTCGCTCCAGCCGACGAGATGGGCCGGCTTGCCGACGTGCCGCTGCAGATAGGCGATGGTGTCGTCGGCCATCGCCGCGTAGGTGATGGGTCCGGCGACATCGGGAGTGCGGGCGTGGCCACGACGTTCGGGCACGTGCACCTCGAATCCGGACTCCGCCAACCGCGGCGCGGTGAGCGCCCAGGACGCCGCGCCACCGAATCCGCCGTGTAACAACACAACCGGCGGCCCGGTGCCGGCCACCTCACGCCATTCGCGGTGTCCGGCGACGTCGACGTAGCCGCCGTCGAAGCCACGCAGCCTCGGTGCGGGCGTGCCCGCCGGGCGCATCGTCGGGTCAGCCCCGGCCGGTGATCTGCTCGGCCACCGCGCGCAGCGCCTCCATGTCGGCCACCTCGAACGGCAGCGACGGCACGCCGACGATCGGCACCGTCGGGTGCGACGCGGTGAAGCGCTGCAGCAGGTGCAGTTCGCGTTTACCGGTCTCCGCGCGATCGGCGTGCACGTGCAGCACGCCGCGGGTCAGCTCGTCGGACACGCGCGTGAGCGCCACCTGGGCCACCTCCTCGGAGATGGAGGTGAGATTGGGATGTGTTCGGTTGAGGATGAGTCCGGCCAGCGGCATCCTCTCCTCGCTGAGCCGGTCGACGAAAAACGCCGCCTCGCGCAGCGCATCCGGCTCGGCGGCCGCCACCACCGCGAACCGGGTGCCCGGCTGCTTGAGCAGCTCGTAGGTCTTGAGCGCCCGTTCCTGGAAGCCGCCGAACATCGAGTCGAGGGATTGGACGAAAGTGGCCACGTCGCGCAGCATCTCGCCCCCGATGATGGTGGACACCCCGCGCATCGCCAGACTCATCGCACCGGTTACCATGCGGCCCACGCCGCGGCCGCCGCCGACGAGCACCTTCATCAGCCGCCCGGACAGAAACGAACCGAGACGCGCGGGAGCGTCGAGAAAATCCAGCGCGTTGCGCGACGGCGGGGTGTCGACGACGATGAGATCCCACCGTTTCTGTTCGAGGAGTTTGCCGAGCTTCTCCATCGCCATGTACTCCTGCGTGCCGGAGAACGACGAGGCGACGGTCTGGTAGAAGGAGTTCTCCATGATCGCCTCGGCGCGTTCGGGAGTGGAGTACTCGAGCACCATCTCGTCGAACGTGCGCCGCATGTCGAGCATCATCGCGTCGAGCGTGCCGGGGCCGTCCATGGGCACCGGCTGCGGATCGTTGGTCAGTTCGCTCATCCCCAGTGACTGCGCGAGGCGGCGGGCCGGGTCGATGGTCAGCACCGCCACCGTGCGCCCGTGTTCGGCCGCGTAGAGCGCCATCGCGGCGGCGGTGGTGGTCTTGCCCACTCCACCTGAGCCACAACAGATCACGACGCGGGTCTCGGGGTCGGTGAGGACCGAACCCATCTTGAGATCGAGTGGCATCACGCCCCCGCCTTCTGCAGCAGATCGGCCAGTTCGTAGAGCGAGCCCAGGTCGATGCCGTCGCCGAGGGCGGGAAGTTCGAGCGTGGGGATCTCGACCTCGTCGAGCTGCGCCTTGGCCACCTGCTGCGCCTGCAGCCGTGTCGCGTGCTCGATGGTCTCGGTGAGCAGCCCGGCCAGGTCGGCGTCCGACACCGGCACCCCGGCCTCGGCCAGACTCGACGCGACGCGGGGGGCGTCGATGTTGCCTTCGGCGATGGCGTCGATCTGATCGGCGGGTAGGTGAACGGGGCTGACCCGGTTGATGATCAGGCTGCCGATGCTGACGTTGTTGCCGCGCAGTTCGTCGACCGCTTCGATCGTCTCGGTGATCGGCATCGCCTCCAGCAGGGTCACCAGGTGAACCACCGTCTCCTCTGAGTGCAGCAGTCGCGCCACCGACTCGCTCTGGTTGCGGATCGGGCCGGTCTTGGCGAGGTCGGCCATGGCGGTGGTGACGTCGAGGAAGCTGCCGATCCGGCCGGTGGGCGGGGAGTCGACCACCACCGCGTCGTACACCCGGTTGCCGCGCCTGTCGGTGTGGATGATGCGTTCCTTGATCTTTCCGGTGATCAGCACGTCACGTAGTCCCGGCGCCACCGTGGTGACGAAGTCGATGGCGCCGATCCGCTTCATCGCCCGGCCGGCGAAGCCGAGGTTGTAGAACATGTCGAGGTATTCCAGGAGTGCGTGCTCGATGTCGATCGCAAGTGCCGACACCTCACCGCCGCCCTCGGCGGTCGCGATGCGGGTGTCCTGCGGCGGCAGCGGCGGCATGTCGAAGAGTCCGGCGATCCCCTGACGGCCCTCGCACTCCACCAGCAATACCCGTTTGCCGTCGGCGGCCAGCGCCAGGGCGAGGGCGGCTGCGACCGTGGTTTTCCCGGTGCCACCCTTTCCGGAGACGAAGTGCAGGCGCGCCCGTGCCGCGCTCTCGGGCCAGACGTTGTCCGTTAGACCGTCGGTGTCTGAGACGGGGCTTGTGTCCACCACAGGTTCACATTAGCCATCCGGAGCCACCAGATAGTCTGGGTCCATGACTGAAGTGACCGTGTGGGAGTACGCGACGGTGCCTCTCCTGACGCATGCAACCAAGCAGATCCTCGACACCTGGGGCGCCGACGGCTGGGAACTCGTGAGCGTTCTGCCCGGTCCCACCGGCGAGCAGCACGTCGCGTACCTCAAGCGACCGAAGGGATGACGGGAGCAGCCATGACCTGGACACAACGTCTCGCCGACCTCGGCATCGCGCTGCCGCCGGCGCCGAAGCCGGTGGCCAACTACGTACCCGCGGTCCGCGTGGGCAACCTCGTGTACACCTCGGGACAGTTGCCCTTCGTGGGCGGCCAACTCGAGATCCACGGCAAGGTCTGTCACGGGGCAGAGGGAGTGGTGAAACCGCCGGAGGCCGAAACCGCCGCCCGGCATTGCACGATCAACGCGCTCGCCGCGATCGACGGGCTGGTCGGCATCGACTCGGTGACCCGGATCGTGAAGGTCGTGGGCTTCGTGGCATCGGCACCCGGCTTCACCGATCAGCCGCTCGTGCTCAACGGCGCATCGGATCTGCTCGGCGAGATCTTCGGCGAGGCCGGTGTGCACGCGCGGTCGGCGGTCGGCGTCGCGGAGTTGCCGCTCGGGTCCCCGGTCGAGATCGAACTCATCGTCGAGGTGACCCCGGAGTCCTGACGTGACCACTTCGCCCGGCACTCCCGACCCGGTGGCCGTGCACCCGGCCTACGGCGTGCTGCGGGAGGTGACGCCATTCGCCTCGGTGTTGCTGTGCGACAACCCCGGGATGATGGAACTCGACGGCACCAACACCTACGTGTTGCGCGCTCCGGGGAACCCCGAGTGCGTGATCGTGGACCCCGGTCCGCGCAAGGCCAAGGATCACGTGGGTCGGATCGCAGAGCAGCCCGGGATTGCGCTGACACTCATCACCCACCGGCACTTCGACCACACCGGGGCCATCAAGGCGCTGCACAAGAAGACGGGGGCGCCCACCCGGGCCCGGCTGCGGGAGTTCTGCCGGGGCGGGGGGCAACCGCTGGCCGATCGTGAGGTGATCGAGGCCGCCGGACTGCGGATCACCGTGTTCCACACGCCCGGGCACACCGGGGATTCGGTGAGCTTCCTCGTCGAGTGCGACGGTGCGGTCGAGGGCGATCGGGGTCGCGCGATGCTCACCGGCGACACGATCCTGGGTAGCGGGACAACCGTCCTCGACCCGTCCGACGGCGGTCTGCGCGACTACCTGAACTCCCTCAACAGGCTCATCGTCGAAGGGGCCGATGCGGCGCTGCTACCCGCGCACGGGCCCGACCATCCCGAACTCGAACCCGTGGCGCGCTTCTACAAGACGCACCGCGAGGAACGCATCGACCAGATCACCGCCGCCCTCGAGAAGATGGGTGTCACCGCCGGCGACGCCAAGCCGATGAAGGTGGTCCGCACCGTGTACGCCGACGTCGACAAGAAACTGTGGCCTGCCGCGCGGATGTCGGTGAAGGCCCAACTGGCCTACCTGCGCGGCGAGTGATCTCGACAGGCTCGATCAGCGGGAAAACAGCCGCTGGTTGAGCTGCTCTTCGCTGGTTGAGCTTGTCGAAACCACCCCTCCGAGGGCCGAAAACCTAGCGTGCGCGGCGGGCGAGGCGTTCCGAGTCGGCGATCAGCACGCTCTTGCCCTCCAACCGGAGCCACCCGCGCTGCGCGAAATCGGCCAGGGCCTTGTTCACGGTCTCACGCGAGGCGCCCACGAGTTGAGCGATCTCCTCCTGGGTGAGGTCGTGGGTGACGCGCAGCGCGCCGCCCTCCTGGGTGCCGAAACGCTGCGCGAGCTGCAGCAGCTGCTTGGCTACACGACCGGGCACGTCGGTGAAGATCAGGTCGGCGAGGTTGTTGTTGGTGCGGCGCAGGCGGCGGGCCAACACGCGCAGCAACTGCTCGGCGATCTCGGGACGGTCCTTGATCCAGGCGCGCAGCGCGTCGCGATCCATGGACACGGCGCGGACCTCGGTAACCGTGGTCGCCGACGAGGTACGGGGGCCCGGGTCGAAGATCGACAGCTCACCGAACATGTCCGACGGCCCCATGATCGTCAGCAGATTCTCGCGACCGTCCGGGGAGCGGCGGCCCACCTTCACCTTGCCCGACAGGATGATGTACAGCCGGTCGCCCGGCTCTCCCTCGTGGAAGATGACGTGTCCGCGCGGAAAATCCACGGGCTGGAGCTGATTGGTGAGCGCCGCGACGGCAGTGGGCTCGACGCCCTGGAAAATTCCCGCCCTCGCCAGTACTTCCTCCACCTGGGAACCTTTCTGATCCTTGCGCACGCGAACCCCACGCGCACCACACAACTCTAGTCTGCCGCCCAGCATATGTGTTGAGTGCGTCACTGGCGGACCTTTGGGTGCGCGAGCGTGTTCGCGGCACAACGGCCGTCTCAGGAAGGGAGCACGGCGTCCGCGGAGTGGAATGTCAGCCGGCGCGGCGTTCCCGCAGTTCGTCGAGTGCCGCCGGGAAACCGTCCCTGGCGAGGGTGTCGACGTTGTGGGCGTCGGCGGACTGCAAGAATTCCTCGACGTTGTCCCGGGTGACGCTGAGCCGGTCGGTGCGGGCCTGGACCCGCTCCATGCCGAGTGCGAAGAGCATCAACACGGCCGGGAAGAGCAGCACGGCGAGTCCTTGCATAGCCAACAGTAAACACCGGGCGTCGACGGACGGCCTAACCGGAACGGCCGCCTTGATGGAGTTGTTACCAACCGTCTGCGACCTGTCCACTGCGCCCGATGGCTAACCTGAAACAGATGAACGCACGTAAGGCCGCCACCGATAACGGTGGACCCGCCGCGGTCGGCCGGCAAGAAACCCGTCTCGGCCTGGTGCGGCGTGCACGCCGGATGAACCGGACGCTCAAGGTGGCGTTCCCTCACGTGTATTGCGAGCTCGACTTCACCACGCCGCTCGAGTTGTCGGTGGCCACCATCCTCTCCGCGCAGTGCACCGACGTGCGGGTGAACCAGGTCACCCCGGCGGTGTTCGCCCGATACCGCACCGCCGCCGACTATGCCGCCGCCGACCGCGTCGAGTTGGAGGAACTGATCCGTTCGACCGGCTTCTACCGCAACAAGGCGAACTCGATCATCGGACTCGGTCAGGCGCTGCTCGAACGCTTCGACGGACAGGTGCCGCACACGCTGCCCGAACTGGTCAGCCTGCCCGGCTTCGGCCGCAAGACGGCGAATGTGGTGCTGGGAAACGCGTTCGGCGTGCCCGGCATCACCGTCGACACCCATTTCGGCAGACTGGTGCGGCGGTGGGAATGGACGTCGGAAACCGATCCGGTCAAGGTGGAGCACGCGGTCGGGGAGCTGATCGAACGCAAGGAGTGGACCGACCTGTCGCATCGGGTGATCTTCCACGGCCGTCGGGTGTGCCACTCCCGCAGACCGGCGTGCGGTGTGTGCGTGCTGGCCAAGGACTGCCCGTCGGTGGGTCTGGGGCCGATGGACAAAGCGGAGGCCGCCAAGCTCGTCAAGGGGCCCGAGACCGACCATCTGCTGGAGTTGGCAGGGATTTCCGCGTAGTGGACGCACCGTCGACGACACCCGCACCCGGGTCGGATACCCCGCGTCCCGACCCGTCCGCGGAGACCACCTCCCCGCGATCTCCCCGATTTCCGCCGGCCGCGCGGTGGACTCTGGTGTTCGTCGTCGTGATGCTCGCCCTGATCGTCGCGATCTGGCCGCGCGGCGGTTCCGACCCGTCGTCGGGCACCGGGATCGCACCGCCGTCGGGGGTCCCCGCAGTGCCCAGCGCGCAGGTCGGCGACGAGCAGCTCGCGCAGGCCCGCGCCGCCGCCGCTATCGAACCGTGCCCGCAGACGGGCCTGCCGGAGGTCGCCGCAGCGGCGCTGCGAGGCGTCGTCGCCCCGTGTCTGGCGACGGGTGCGCCGTACGATCTGGGAGTCGGTACCGCGGGAAAGCCGCTGGTGGTGAACATGTGGGCGGTGTGGTGTCTGCCGTGTCGCCGGGAGTTGCCGGTGTTGGCCGACTATGCGCGCCGCGCCGGCGACAAGGTGACCGTTCTGACGGTGCACGACCGTCAGGGCGCCACGAATCCCTACCTGGTGTTGCAGTTTCTGCAGGAGGTGGGCGTGCATCTGCCGGTCGTGCTCGACGTGGACGGCGCGGTGGCCGCGGCGCTGCGGGCCCCGCGTGTGTATCCGTCGACGATCCTGATCCGGCCGGACGGGTCGGTTGCCGCGGTGGAGCCGCGAGTGTTCGACGATCCCGACGAGGTGGCCGCCACGGTCCGCGAGCATTTGGGCGTGACCACGTGACCCCCGATCACCGGGTGGGACCGTTGGTCCCCGAGGACCGGATCCCGCCCTGGCTGCGCCGGCTCACCGGGGATGTGGGTGCGGTCTCCGACGCCGTGTTGAACCGGGGCGGTGATCGCACGCGGTGGGCGGCGATGCTCGGCAGCAACCGCAGAGACGCCGCCGTGCTCGTGTTGTTCGGTGGCGCCTGGACTTTCGACCCCACCTACCCCGGAGGCCTGCCCACCGACGCGGATGTGCTGCTCACCGAGCGCGCGTCGACCCTGCGTCAGCACAGCGGACAGGTGGCGTTCCCGGGCGGCGCCGCCGACCCCGGCGACGACTACCCGGTGGGTACCGCACTGCGCGAGGCGACCGAAGAGACCGGGCTGCTCGATTCCGGTGTCGACGTGGTGGCCACCCTGCCGAGTTTTCCGGTGCCGGTGTCGGGTTTCGACGTGGCGCCGGTGGTGGGGCACTGGCGGGAACCGGGACCGGTGCGGGTGATGGACCCCGGGGAGACCTCACGCGTGGTGCGGGTCAATCTGCGCCGGATGCTGGCCCCCGAGAACCGATTCCAGGTGCGCCGATCGGTGCTCGGCGCCAAGGCGTATCAGGGTCCGGCGTTCCTGGTGGACGGGCTGCTGGTCTGGGGTTTCACCGGAGGGCTGATCGACGCCATCAGCCAGACCGCCGGGTGGGACGTGCCCTGGGATCGCTCCGACGTGCGCCCCCTCGAGGAGACGATCGAACTCGCCGGTTCCCCGCAACGCAGCGGCTTTCCGTTCTCGGGCGGTGACCGGTGAGCGGATCCACCTGGGTCGACCTGATCGTCATCGGGATCGCGCTGCTCGCCGCGGTCAGTGGCTGGCGGCAGGGAGCCGTCTCGTCGGCACTGGCCATGATCGGGGTGATCCTCGGCGCGGTAGCCGGAATTCTGCTTGCGCCCCACATCATTTCGCGCTTCAGCGATCGCGAGACCCGACTGCTGGTCGGGGTGGGTCTGGTGGTGGCGCTCGTCGTGGTGGGCGAGGTGTCGGGGATGGTCCTCGGGCGCGCGGCGCGCGGCGGCATCCGCTCGTCGGGGTTGCGGCACGTGGACAGCGTGATCGGTCTGATGCTCCAGGTGGTGGCGGTGTTGGTGGCGGCCTGGCTGCTCGCCATCCCGCTGCAACGTGCGACCTCGCCGGAGATCGCCAGTGCGGTACGGGGTTCGGCCGTGCTCGGCGGGGTGGACTCGATGGCACCTACCTGGTTGCGGGATCTGCCGCGAAAGCAACTCGGTCCGCTGCTCGACGATTCGGGTCTGCCGGAGGTGATCGGTCCGTATGTTCAGACGCCGGTGACCTCCGTGGGTCCACCCGACCCCGGTCTGATCGGCCTCCCGGTGGTGGCGCAGGTCCGTCCGAGCGTGGTCAAGATCGAGGGCGTGGCACCGAGTTGTCAGCAGGCGCTCGAGGGCAGCGGATTCGTGGTGTCGCCCGAGCGGGTGATGACCAATGCGCACGTGGTGGCCGGTACGCGACGGCTCCAGGTGGAGACCACCTCCGGTGTGGTGCGGGCCGCCAAGGTGGTGCTCTTCGACAGCCGCAACGACGTCGCGGTGCTCGACGTACCGGGCCTACGTGCCCCCGCTCTGCAGTTCGCCGCCACCCCGGCGTCGAGTGGTGCCGACGCCATCGTGCTCGGCTACCCGGAGGCGGGCCCGTTCACCGCCACCGCCGTGCGCGTCCGCGAGGTGATCAACCTGTCGGGACCCGACATCTATCGCGGGCAGCAGGTACTGCGCGAGGTGTACACCGTGCGTGGTCAGATCCGTCAGGGCAACTCGGGCGGGCCGATGATCAATGCCGGTGGCGAGGTGCTCGGCGTGGTGTTCGGTGCGGCCGAGGATACGGCCGACGACACCGGGTTCGTGCTGACCGCCAAACAGGTACAGACCGATTTCGACGTCTCCGAGAAGCGCACCGCGCGCGCGAGTACCGGAGAGTGCGTGCATTCGTGACGACCGTGCACCGTGACGACCGTGCACAGTGATGGGGCGACGCCGGTCGGCGGAGGTGCCGACCGGCGTCGTGGTGTCCGGTGATCAGCGATGTGCGCCGCTGCCGGTGGGGATGGCTGCGTGCGCTCCGACCTCCGCAGGAGTGAGGTTCGCCGCCACCACCGCCTGATACGAGGCATGGTCGGTGTAGAGCTCCTGGGTCAGCGGATTGAGCTTGCGGCTGACGATCCGGTACACCTGGTAGACCGCCACCGCCACGTTCACCGCGAGCGAGACCAGCGACACCGTCCACAGCGCGGCCGGATCATGCGAGGCCTGCACCGAGAACGACGATGTGCTGACGAACGCCGGCACCGCCATGGTGAACATCATCCACAGCGCCAAGGTGGAGGCGCGGAACTGCATCCACCCGCCACGCTTGATCAAGAACGCCGGGATGGTGCACGAGATCAGAAGTGCCGCACCGGCATAGAACGAGTGGTCCCCGACGCAGTTGTAGACGTAGGCAAAGTTCCACAGGTCGTAGGCGATGATCCAGAACCACATCATGTCCGGCCAGATCATGTCTCGGCTCTTGTCGCGTGAGACGAAGATTCCCATCCACCCGCAGATGGTGAGCAGGTTCAGCAGACCGGCGATGCCGTTGAGGTAATTCCACGGTCCCGACACCATGAACACACCGTCGACCACACCGTCGGCGTGCATCGCTCCCACCTGGAAGTCGCGGATGCATGCCTCGAGGATGTTGATCGCCAGGATCGCGGGCGGGAACATCAGCCACCACCGGTTGGCGGCGAAACGCGGCACGTACCGGATCGCCATGAAGCCGAGCACACCGGCGAGCGACGAGTACACCTTCACCCAGTGAAACCACGTTCCGGTGGACGTTCCCGCGGCCGAGGTGACCGGCCAGACGAAGATGGTCAGGACGATCGGCAGCGCCACGAAGAACGCCATTCCCACCCACTTCCATCGGCGGGTGACCTCGTTGAGTCCGATCAGTGCGCCGAGAACGACGAACCAGGCGATCCACGAATACCAGGGGATCGATTCGTAGAGGAACATCTTCATCACATCCCGCGCCGTCGTCGAGGAACTGTTTGGCCCTGCGACCGGCGATACTTGTGATGGTAGGTCCGGCGCGGACCACCACACCATGGACAGATCGGCCGATGTGTCAGGGCCGGGGCGGACGGGAGAGGTGCGGTGACCCAGGACGCGCGGCGTACCGAGGAGTTGCTGGCCGCCGCCCTCACAATTGCACTGGAAACCACTCCGTTGGCCAAGGTCACCGTCTCGGGTCTGGCAACAGCGGCCGGGGTGTCGCGGCAGACCTTCTACGCACACTTCTCCGACGTCTACGACCTGGCGGCGTGGATGTTCCGGGTGGAGGTCGCCGATCAGATCATGGCCCGTGCCCACTACGACAGCTGGGCCGACGGATTGCTCGAGATGTTGAGATACATGTGCAGCCACCGCGAACAGGTGCATGCGGTGCTGCGCTCGTTGCGGTTGGCCGAAACCGAACACTTCCTCTTCGGACAGCTACGACAGATGATGAGCGCGATCGTCGACGAGGTGCAGGGCGATCTGGTGCTCTCGCCCGCCGACCGCGACTTCGCGATCGACCATTACACCCTCACGGTGCTGGGTCATGTGCTGCATTGGCTGGCGCGCGACATGCGCGACGATCCGGGCCGATTGGTCGCCGACCTCGAGTACGTTCTGCACGGGTCGGTGCGAGAAACCTTGACGCGCTTGGCCGCCCGCCCGATCTGGGATTGAGTTGGGTGGACCGCGCTGCGTGTACCGGTCGCCGGGTCAGTCCGCCGGCGGCCGTTCGAGGAGCTCGGCGACGAGGTCGGTGACCTGCTCGGGCTGCTCCTGATGCGCGAAGTGGGCGCTGCCGTCGATGTCGCGGTACCGCAATTCCGGAGCCCACCGGGCGCTCGACGTCATGACGTCGGAGGTGATGAACGCGTCGTCGGCTCCGCGCAGGGCCAGGACCGGAATGTGCAGCGGCCGATCCATCAACTCCATGAACCGGTACCCGTCCGGGCGGAACTGTGACCGAAACGCCCAGCGGCGGTATTCCAGACTGGAGTGGGCCACACCGGGAATCTGGATCGCGGACCGGTTGTGTGCCACCGCGGTGGCGTAATCGTCTGTGCGCTGCCATGATTCGCCCGCACGCCGGGCGAAGTAGTCGGCCACGAAGGCGCCGTCGTGGCGGGTCAGTTGCCGCTCGCCCAGCCGCGGCAGCTGATTGCGCAGGAACCCGCCGAGAAAGGCGTCACGCTGTGGCCGGTCCCGCACCACGTCGTGGCGTAGTGCCCGCGGGTGAGGTGACGCGATCACCGCGATCGCCCGCACCACACGCGGATGCAAGGTGGCGGTGGCCCAGCACACCAGGCCGCCGTCGGCGTGGCCGACAAGGGTCGCGTCGGTGTGCCCGAGCGCCCGGATGAGGCCATTGGCGTCACCGGCCAGGGTCCATCCGTCGTAGCCCCGCGGCGGTTTGTCGGAGTCGCCGTATCCGCGCAGATCGACTGCGACGGCCCGATATCCGGCTGCCGCCAGGTCGGTGATCTGGTTACGCCAGCTCCACCAGAACTCGCCGAACCCGTGTAGCAGCAGCACGAGCGGGCGGTCGACGTGTGCGGGGGAGTCGGAGCTTTCCACTGCGTGGAATCTGACCCCGTTCGCGCGGACGTCGAAATGCCGCCATGGTCCGGGCAGCCGGACACTCGACGGATCAATCCCGACCGCCAACCCTCACCCCTCGCGAGCCGGCGGAATCTTCGGGTGATCACTCAATGGGTCGGTGGCGGCACCCGAGCGCACCGGGGCGGCGAGATCGTTGTGACGACCGGGGAGCACGGTCTGCACATCCTTGACGCTCTCAATGGTCTTCTTGGGCCCACGCACCCGCTTGAAGAAGAGATACCCGACGAACGCGGCGATCAGCGTGACGAGCACCAGCAGCAGGAACACGATGAGGAAGGCCAGCCACCGCGACACCCAGGTGTCGAGGAGTTCGGCGAGAAAGATGAAGAAGAACAGGCTCGCGTACAGCGCCATGACGCCGGCGACCGCGAGCAGGCCGGTGCCGGCACCGGCCTTCTTCGCCTCCTGCACCACCTCGGCCTTGGCCAGGGCGACCTCGGACCGGAACAAGGTGGACACGCTCGTCGTCGCGTCCTTGACCAGGGCACCGATGCTCGGCTCCGCGCCCGACGGCCGGTCGGCATCGGTGAGCGGAATCGACGGAACCGCGCCGGTCGACCCCTTTCCCGCGGAACTACCGTTGATGGTCTGGCCGGGTTCGCTCACTGCATCCTCCGTGTCTGACGGTCTCCCCGGCTATGTTGCCATGCGGCGCGTCCGGGGGTGGCGGGCCACCCGCAGATCTGCGGGTGGCGCCGATGTCAGGCCTTGCGTGCGCGGATCGCCTCGAACACCGACGGATCGACAAGTGTCGAGGTGTCGCCGAGGTCACGGCCCTCGGCCACGTCCTTGAGCAGGCGCCGCATGATCTTGCCCGAGCGGGTCTTTGGGAGTTCGGGCACCACATTGATCTCGCGGGGTTTCGCGATCGGGGAGATCTCCACCGACACCTGTTCGCGCAGCTCGGCGATCAGCTGATCGCCGGAATCGATGATGCCCTCCCGCAGGATCACGAAGGCCACGATGCCCTGCCCGGTGGTCTCGTCGGCGGCGCCGATCACCGCGGCCTCGGCCACCCCGGAGTGACCCACCAGTGCCGACTCCACCTCGGCCGTGGAGATCCGGTGGCCCGACACGTTCATGACGTCGTCGACGCGGCCGAGCACCCACAGCGCGTGGTCGTCGTCGTAACGAGCACCGTCGCCGGCGAAGTACCAGCCCTGCTCGGCGAAGCGCGACCAGTAGGTCTCGCGGAACCGGTCGTCGTCGCCCCAGATGCCGCGCAGCATCGACGGCCACGGCTTGTCGAGCACCAGGTAACCCTGCTCGCCGGCGCCCACGGGGGTGCCGTTGTCGTCGACGATGTTGGCGCTGATGCCGGGCAGCGGCGCCATCGCCGACCCGGGCTTGGTGGCGGTGACACCGGGCAGCGGGGAGATCATGATCGCGCCGGTCTCGGTCTGCCACCAGGTGTCGACGATGGGACAGCGGTCGCCGCCGATCACCTCGCGATACCACTTCCAGGCTTCCGGGTTGATCGGCTCACCGACCGAACCGAGCAGCCGCAGCGTACTCAGATCGTGTGCATCGGGAATGGCACGACCCCACTTCATGAAGGTGCGGATCAGTGTGGGCGCGATGTAGTAGATGGTGACGCCGTAGCGTTCGATGATCTGGAAATGACGGTGCTCGTCGGGTGAGTTCGGGGTGCCCTCGTAGACCACCTCGGTGGCGCCGTTGGAGAGCGGGCCGTAGACGAGGTAGGAGTGTCCGGTCACCCAGCCGATGTCGGCGCCGCACCAGAAGACGTCGCGCCCCTCTTTGTGATCGAAGACGTAGTGGAACGTGTAGCTGGCCTGGGTGAGGTAGCCACCCGACGAATGCACGATGCCCTTGGGTTTGCCGGTGGTGCCCGAGGTGTAGAGCAGAAACAGCGGATGCTCCGCGTCGAAGGCCTCGGGTTCGTGGTGATCCGAGGACTCGCCGACGCTGTCCTCCCACCACACGTCGCGCCCCTGCACCCAGTTGAGATCGGGGTCGTGATTGGTGCGGCGCACCACCAGCACCTTCTCCACCGACGCCGCGGCGTCGGCCCCGGTGCCGAGCGCCTCGTCGACGGCCGTCTTGAGAGGGGCCGGCTTGCCGCGGCGGAACTGGCCGTCGGTGGTGATGACGAGTTTGGCCTCGGCGTCGTCGACCCGCGAGCGCAGCGCGCCCGCGGAGAATCCGGCGAACACCACCGAATGGGTGAGGCCCAGACGCGCGCAGGCCAGCATCGAGATGATGGCCTCGGGCACCATCGGCATGTAGATGGCCACGCGATCGCCGGCCTGCAGGCCGATCTCGGTGAAGTAGTTGGCCGCCTTGGACACCTCGGCGAGCAATTGGTTGTAGGTGAGGTCGCGGGTGTCTCCGGGTTCGCCCACCCAGTGGATGGCCACTCTGTCGCCCTTGCCCGCCGCGACGTGGCGGTCGACGCAGTTCACCGACACGTTGAGCTTGCCGCCGACGAACCATCGCGCGAACGGTGCGTCCGACCAGTCGAGTACCTCGCCGAAGTCGGTGTCCCAGTCGAGACGCCGGGCCTGCTCGGCCCAGAACTCGAGACGGTCGGCGTCGGCGTGTGCGTACATCTCTTCGGTGGCGTTGGCCTGGGCGACGAAGTCGGGCGACGGGGGATACGACTGGGCGGGGTGGGTGGTGGTGGACATCTGGTGCACAGGCCTTTCACTCTCGACGACTCCGGTTCACCGGTGGTGACGCGACCGGATGCGGGCTCTCATTGTGAGGGTAGTCACGTTGGAAAGCGGTTGCAGACACCTCCTCCCGGTCCCTGCGGGGAGTGGCTGTTCTGGCGCGACGAACGGTACGGCTACCGTTGCACGAGTGACCGACGATCCGCTGGCGCCCCTGCTCGACCTGCCCGGCGTCGTCGCAGCCGCCGGCGAGGCGCGCGATGCGGTGACCGCCGTCCACCGGCATCCGGCGAACTTGCGGGGGTGGGACAAAACCGCCACCGAGGCGTCGTGGCGGGCCGGGCGTTCGTCGGCGGCGATCGACGGCGGCAGTGTGGAACTACGACGTGACGGTGACTTCGACGATCCGATCCTGGCCGGTGCCATGCGGGTTGCGCAGGCGCTCGATGGTGAGGCGCTGGAGTCGCTGACGTCGGTGTTCCGCCGCGCCCCCGCGCAGGCGTTCGCGCGGCTGCACGTACTCGCGGCCGCCGACCTCGTCGACGATCCGGAGGCCCTCGGACGTCCGCGACCGGGCGCGGACGTGGCCGCCCGCCTGGACCTGTTGGGTCAGCTCATCACCGGGGCCACGAGTGCGCCGGCGCCCGTTCTGGCCGCTGTGGTCCACGGTGAATTGTTGAGCCTGAACGCCTTTGAGACGGCGAACGGTGTGGTTGCCCGGGCCGCGTCACGGCTGACCAGCGCGGCGACGGGCCTCGATCCGCACAATCTCGGCGTGCCCGAGGTGACCTGGCTCAAACGGGTCGGCGAGTATCGCGAATTGTCGGCGGCATTCGGCACCGGCGACCCCGACGCCCTTCGGCGCTGGATCATCTTCTGCTGTGAGGCGTTTGTGGCCGGCGCCGCCGAGGCCCGGTCGATTGCGGACGCGGCGCGTTCCGCCTGACTGGCAGCACTGAGGTTTTTGAGTGCACAGCACTGAGGTTTTGGGTGCACAGCACTGAGCTTTTTTGAGTGCACAGCACTGCGGGCGGCCGGCCTGCCATGTGGCAGGTCTGCCGCCCGCGTAGCACGGACCCAAGTTACCAAGCGTGCTCAGGTGGGTTGTGGTCACCGCCTCGGCGATTGACCGCGATTCCGTCCGTTGGTCTCCTTCGTCGCGCTGCCACTTTCGGCCCAGTCACGACTCCCGTCGACGACGGTTGTCGGACAACATGGTGGGGCGCGGGGGCGCTGCCGTGTCCGGAGATACTCGATGGATTCGCGATGTCGCAGGCGCACAACACTTCTGCCTTATTGCGGCGCGCTCCGCGTGGGTGCTTGCCGCCCGTGCTGGGAAGTGCTCGGTTGGGGGCTCGGCCCTTCTCTTCCGGATCGAACTTTGCCTTCCGAGGTTTCCTGATTCTGTTGTACACCGTGATGCGCGTCACAATCAAGGGGCGAATGGCCCGGTTTCGTTTTCTCGCTTCGGAGGGTGGATCGGGATTGTTAGTGCAGCTTGCAACTACTTAGGGGCGGTGTATAATTCTTGGTGACTGGCTTTTATGTCGGTCCCCTTTCAGCCCGACCCCCCGGGGCTGAAAGCAGACAACCCCGGCCTCCTCCCCCCCTGGCCGGGGTTGTCCTCTGTCTGGGGCCAAAACCGTCGAGCGTGCCCACTTCCGGGTTGAGCGTGCCCACTTCCGGGTTGAGCGTGCCCACTTCCGGGTTGAGCGTGTCCACTTCCGAGTTGAGCGTGCCCAGCGGCCGCGGTTTGGGCACGGTCGACGGGATTGTGGGCACGCTCGACGGGATTGTGGGCACGCTCGACGGTGGCGTTTGGCGCGATGCACAGACTCCGATTGGTCCCCAGATTCGCGGCGGCGACCGGTCGCGGAGAGCCCACGACGGCCTCCCGGTCCGATGCTGGTGGCATGTCCGACGACTTGCTGGCGCTGGTGAGCGCCGATCTTCACGACGATGTGGCGCGATGCGCCGCCGCTGCCGGCTATCGAATGCTGGTCGGCGACGCGCATGCATGCCGTGGTGAGTGGTTGCGGGCGCGCGCGGTGACGCTCGATGCCGAGGCGGTGGAGGTTCTGCTCGATTCGGCGCTTCCCCGTCGTCCGGGTGTGGTGCTCGTGTCCGACGGCGAGCCCGCCGCGCCGGTGTGGCGGGCAGCGATGGATCTCGGCGCCACCGATGCCGCGGTGCTGCCTGTTGACGACGAACATCTGGTGCGCACGCTGAGCGACATCCGGTTGCCGCGCATGCATCCCGGTGGCGTCCTCGCTGTGATCGGCGCCCATGGCGGGGCGGGTGCCTCGGTTCTCGCGTCGGCTGTCGCGCTCACCGCGATCGACGACGGTTCCCACGTGCTGCTGCTCGACCTCGACGAGCTCGGTGCGGGGATCGACCTGCTCTTCGGCATCGAATCGAGACCCGGACTGCGCTGGCAGGATCTCGCTCTCGAAGGTGGGACGGTCAGTGGCGCAGCCCTGCGCAACGCGCTCCCGCGGGTCGACGATCGGCTGTCGGTGCTCACCGGACGCCGCGACGACGTGCGTCCGATCGCACCCGATGCGGTGCTGGCCACAATGGATGCCGGCAGGGCCCACGGCGACCTGGTCATCGTCGACCTCCCGCGCGCGGACACACCCGTCATCCGCGCGGTCGCCGAGTCGGCCGATCTCACCGTAGTGGTCACCACCCCGACCGTCGCCGGGTGCGCCGCTGCCCGCCTCGTCGTCGATCGAGTCCTGAACTCTTGTGCCGCAGTCGAATTGGCGGTGCGTGGACCGGCGCCCGGAGGTCTGCGGGCCAGTCAGATCGCGTCGGCGGTGGGAGTGCCGCTGCTGGCTGCGTATCGCCCCGACCCGCGTCTGCCCGCACGGCTCGAGGTGGGCAAACTGAACATCGGTTCACGCACTCCGCTGGGTCGGGCGGCTCGTGCCGTGCATCGTGGGTTCACTCGCAGCCGATCGGTGGCGGCATGACCGGCCTCGGCGGCGAGGACGCGTTGATCGACCGGGTCAGGGATCGGCTCGCCGCCGATTCCGCCGAGCCCACCGCGGCCGTGATCGCCGACGCCATTCGCGCCGAGTCCGGAGGCGTCCTCGGCGACACCGACCTGCTCTCGGCGTTACGACGCCTGCAGACCGAACTCACCGGCGCGGGACGGCTCGAGGAACTGCTCGCCGAACCCGACATCGCCGACGTCCTCGTCGTCGGCCCGCATCGGGTCTGGGTGGATCGTGGTCGCGGGCTGCGGCCCACCGGCATCACCTTCGACGACGATGCCGCGGTACGACGGCTCGCCGGTCGCCTCGCGTTGGGCGCGGGCCGTCGCCTCGACGATGCGCAGCCGTGGGTCGACGCGCAGCTCACAAACCTCGGTCGCCGGGGTTACACCGTTCGCCTGCACGCGGTCATCCCGCCGCTGGCCGCCGACGGGACCTGTATCTCGCTGCGCGTACTACGCACCGCGGGAAAGGATCTCGATGCACTCATCGCATCCGGCGCCATTCCCGACGAGGTGGTCGACACGGTGGCCACCATCCTGTCGGCTCGGCTGGCGTTCCTGATCGTCGGCGGTACCGGATCGGGAAAGACGACGCTGCTCAATGCGATGATCGGCGCGATGGACCCGGCGCATCGGGTGCTGTGCGTGGAGGACGCGCTGGAATTGACCCCGAACCACCCGCACGTGGTGCGCCTTGTGGCCCGAACCGCGAACGTTGAAGGCGCAGGCGAGGTTCCGGTGCGGGTGCTGGTGCGTCAGGCACTGCGTATGCGACCCGACCGCATCATCGTCGGCGAGGTGCGTGGTGCGGAGGTGATCGATCTGCTGACCGCGCTCAACACCGGACACGAGGGCAGCGGCGGCACGCTGCACGCGAACTCCACTGCCGAGGTTCCGGCGCGAATGGAAGCACTTGCCGCGCTGGGTGGCATGAATCGGGTGGCCCTGCATTCGCAACTGGGTGCCGCGGTCCAGGTGGTGCTCGGGGTTACCCGCACCGCCGACGGGACGCGTGGACTCGGTGAGATCGGTCTGCTCGTCCGTGATCCGGAAGGGCAGGTACACGTGGTGCCGATGTGGTTGCGGGACAGTGGTTTCACACATCACCGTGTTGCTTTCGACGAGATGGTGGCGGGCCGGTGATCGCGCTGGTCCCGCTGACGCTCGCCGTCGCGGTGCTGTGGTGGCCGCGCAGCCGGGTGGAACACCGCCTCGGCGCTCCGGCGAACCGCGATGACCGGCGCGGCAGCACCGGTCTCCGGTGGATGCTCGCGGGCGCGGCGCCGGTGGCCGCGCTCGTGCTCAGTGGCCTGGCCGCTGCGGTGTCGGCGTCGATCGTGGCGGGCGTGATCGGTTGGCGAATGCGTCGGCGTCGCGCCCTCGCCCGAGACGACCGCGAGCGCGACGACCTGCTCACCGCACTCGCGCTGATGATCGCGGAGTTGTCGGTGGGGACTCCGCCGGCACGTGCATGTGCCGTGGCCGCGTCCGAGATCGTTGCGCGCGAGGATGATGGCGCCGAGATCTCCGGCGCTCTCCTGATGCTCGCGGGGCGCGCGGAGCTCGGCGGTGATGTCATGGGTGGTCTGGCGGCCACCACGGGCGGTGAATCCCACACGGGCGGTGAATCCCACACGGGCGGTGAATCCCACACTGGCGACGACGCGGGGGACCGATCCTGGCAGCGGATCGCGGTGGCATGGCACACCGCCGACCGACACGGCGTGCCGATGGCCGAACTGCTCGCGGCTGTCCGTGACGATCTCGCGGCGCGGCGCGCATTCGTCGATCGCACCCGCGCCGGACTGGCCGGGCCGCGGGCGACGGCCACGGTGCTGGCCGGGCTACCGCTGCTGGGCATCGCATTGGGACAGGCGACCGGCGCGAACCCGCTTCGGGTGCTGCTTGGCGGCGGGTTGGGCGGAATCCTGCTGGTGGTGGGCACCGCTCTTGCTGCGGCGGGCCTTGTGTGGACCGAACGCATCACCGACAAGGTGCTCTCCGGATGACCTCTCTGTCAGCAGCTTTCACGCTCGTGGCCGCCGCACTGCTGGTGCTTCCGGCGCCTCGATGGACGATGTACCGGGTGATTGATCCACCCGCGTCGCCGCCGCGCAAAGCGCGCTGGCTGGGTGTTCGGCGTCGCGACGATCCCTTTGCCGTTGCTGCAGCTCTCGACCTCTTCGCGGTGTGTTTGCGTGCAGGGTTGCCGGTACCCGGTGCGGCGCGTGCGGTTGCCGCGACGGCGCCCACCTCGCTTGCTGCGCCGTTGGCGGCCGCCGCCGAGCTTCTCGAACTCGGTGCGGAACCGCAGCGAGCCTGGACGGCGGCACTCACCGACCACGCGTCTGATCCGAACGGCCTGGGCGCAAACCATTTTGACGATCTGGCGATGCTTGCGCGACGCTCGGCACGTTCCGGCGCGGCACTCTCGGCGGGGGTCGCCGAGTTGGCCACCGACACCAGACGCGCGGCCCACGACGACGCGCTCGCCCGCGCCGAGCGAGCGGGCGTCTTGGTCAGCGGTCCGCTCGGGTTGTGCTTTCTCCCGGCCTTCGTGTGCCTCGGCATCGTGCCCGTGGTGATCGGGCTCGCTCGCGTCACCCTCGGCGGACTGTGAGATCCGGCATCGATGAGCTCGAGCGCGGATCCTTTCGCCGTTCCGGCACGTCCAAGTATTCACCGACACCCCCGATGAGGAAGGTCAGAAACCATGACACACAACACGAATGACATCATTAGTCGGATCCGGTCCGGGCTGGACTCGGTCACCGAGGCCACCGCCCGTCTCGTGGCCGACGACGAAGGCATGAGCACCGCAGAGTACGCCATCGGCACCATTGCGGCGGCCGCGTTCGGTGCCGTCCTCTACACGGTGATCAGCGGCGACAACATCGTCAGCGCGCTCACCGGCATCATCAACAAGGCGCTCAACACGTCGGTGGGCTGAGGTGCGCGTGCTGCGGCGTCTCGCGGCCGACGACGAGGGCATGGTCACCGTCGAAGGCGCGTACGCCATTGCCGCAATCGTCATCACGGTGGTGCTCGCGGTGGCCGCGATCACCGCGGTGACCACGCAGATCCGATGCACCGACGCCGCGCGTGAGGTGGCCCGACTCGCTGCCGCGGGCGACGCGGCACCCGGGTCGGCGGGGCAGCGGATCGCCGGCGACGATGCGCAGATCTCGATCTCCGAGCAGCCCGACCGGATCGTGGTGCAGGTGCGGCGGGCGGCACCGCTGTTGCCGGGACTGACTCTCTCGGCGCGTGCCGTCGCGGCCCCCGAACCCGACGCCGACGATCAGGTCGACTTCGCTCCGGGAGTGCACCGATGACGGCGGGCGCCGCACTCGTCCGCGACGAGCGCGGGTATGCGACGGTGGCGGCGGCAGGCGTCATCGCGGGTCTCGCCGCCATCCTCGTGCTGGTGATCTACGTCGGCGCCGCCGTCCTGGCGCGACATCGCGCTCAGTCGGCTGCCGATCTGGCGGCACTGGCCGCGGCTGTCCAACACGTTGCGGCCCAACCAGATCCGTGTTTGGCGGCGCAGGAGGTCACCCGGGCGCAGCGCCCCGAGGTGATCCTCACGCGGTGCCGGATCACGGGCGAGGATGTGGTGGTGACGGTGCGCGCACCGGTGAGCCTCGGGGCGCTCGGGCAGCGATATGCCACCGCCGACGCCCGGGCGGGTCCGGTCGAGTAGTCGCGGTGCCGGGGGAGGTTCGGCCGGTGGCCGGAATCAGCCGGCGCTCTCCTCGTCGAGCATGATCGGGCGCGGATAGACGCGAGCGGAGTGCATCGGCGCGAACCACAGCCGATGGAAATGCACGGCCGTGTCGCCGCGGTATGCCAGTGTCAGGGCATCGCTGTGACGTCCTCCCAACACCATCGGCGCCACGGCGTGCACGAACGGCGACCAGTGCGTCAGTTCGCCTTCGGTGAGGAAACCGCCCGCCGCCGCCCAGGTCTCGTTGGTGCCGCGGTCGGTGGCGGCAAGGTAGACCTCGCCGAGTGCGGGGGCGAGTCGTGGCCCCACCATCGCGCTCTGCAGATACCACTGCGCGGACTCGACGGCGCTGCCCAACTCGGCGACCCGCGCGTGGCACCACGCGAAGTGCACGTCGAGCGCGTCGAGGGCCTCTTCCTCGCTGAAGAACACGTCGGGCTCACCGATCGTGGCCGGAAACCGGTCGGGCGTCTCGGTGGGCCGGGCCAGGATGAAGAAGGCGGCTCGGGCCGTACTGATGTCCCGGACGGGCCGTGCGCGTCCGGAAAACGCGTCATGCATCGTTTCAGTATCGCTCAGCGAGTAGGGAAAGCACGGTTTCCGCGCCGGGTTTGTCGAGAGGATCGTTGCCGTTGCCACACTTGGGTGACTGCACGCACGAAGGGCACCCGCTCTCACACCGGCAGTCGGCCACCGCGGCTCGGGTGGCGTCGATCCAGGTGGCGAAGGCCTCGAAGCCACGCTCGGCGAACCCCGCACCGCCCAGATATCCGTCGTAGACGAATACGGTGGGCAGTCCGGTGTCGGGGTGCAGGTTGGTCGACAGGCCCCCGATATCCCACCGATCGCAGGTCGCCACCAGTCCGAGCATGCCGATCGCGGCGTGCTCGGCGGCGTGCAGCGATCCGGGCATCCGCACAGCGTCGATGCCGACCTCCGCGAGCACCTCGGGGGTGAGCGTGTACATCACCGCGCGGGTGGGCAACGTCTGCCGCGGCATGTCGAGTTCCACCGCGTCGAGCACTTCACCGGTGAGCAACGTGCGCAGATACCCCACCACCTGGTGGGTCACGTCCACCTCCACCAGCGACACGGTCAGCGGACCCCGATCGACGGATTCGATCACCCGGGTGATCGCGATCTCGGTGGTCTCCCGAGCCGACGTGGTCCAGTCCGGCTCCTCCGGATGCGTCAGCGCCAGGCCGTCGTCGAGATCGAGTTCGTCAACCACATACGACTCACCCTGATGGATGTGCACCGCCCCGGGATGGACGGTCGACGGCGCACGCCCGGCGTCGACCGTGCCCAGCAGGCGCGACGACGTGTGGTCGACGATCAGCACCTGCGCGCCGGACCCGCCACGGATGTCGACGTCGGCGTACGGGTCCACACCCGCCGCCGGATACCAGCCGGCCTTGCGACGTTTGAGTAGCCCGTCGGCGGCCAGCGCGGCCACCGCATCATGTGCTCGCCATGCCTCGATCTCGTTGTCGCGCAACGGCAACTCCGATGCCGCGCATAGCAGATGGGGGCGCAATACGTACGGATTGGTCGGATCGATCACCGTCGCCTCGACCGGGGTGGCCAGCAGCGCCTCGGGATGATTCACCAGGTAGGTGTCGAGCGGATCGTCGCGGGCGACGAGCACCACCAGGGCATCGCCCGACTCCCGTTGGCGGCCCGCCCTTCCCGCCTGCTGCCAAAACGACGCGACGGTCCCCGGGTAGCCGCCCACGATCACCGCATCGAGCCCACTGATGTCCACCCCGAGTTCGAGCGCGTTGGTGGTGGCCACGCCGACCAGTTCGCCGGTGGAGATCGACGCCTCCAACCGGCGACGATCGTCGGCGAGATACCCGGCGCGATAGGCGGCCACCTTCTCGACCAAATCGGGAGCGCTGTGCGACAACAGGTTACGGGCACTGAGCGCTGTCACCTCCACGCCGCGACGACTGCGACCGAAGCACAGGGTACGGGCCCCCTCGATGACGAAATCGGCCAGCAGCCGCGCCGATTCGGCACCCGCCGACCGTCGTACCGGCGCACCGTGCTCGCCGGTGATTCCGGGCACGAAAGGTGGCTCCCACAGTGCCACAGTGCGTTCGCCGCGCGGTGCGCCGTCATCGGTCACCGCGACGGCAGGCTCGCCGATGAGTCGGGTCAGGGTGGCCGCGGGGTCTGCGGAGGTGGCGCTCGCGGCGATGACGGTGGGGTCGGCGCCCGCAGCGCGCGCCAGGCGCAGCAGTCGGCGCAGGATCAGCGCTGTGTGCGAGCCGAATACACCACGGTAATGATGTGATTCGTCGACCACCACATATCGCAGATGCCGGAAGAACTGGCGCCATCGTCCCGGAACCGCGGCCCCGCCGGTGAAGCCGGCGCCGGGCGTGGTTGCGCCGGAGAGAATACCGACGTGCAGCATGTCGGGATTGGTGAAGATCCAGCGGGAATGAGCGCGCGCCCACTGCCGTAGATCCGGATCGGTGTCACCGTCGTAGGCGCACGGCTGCAGATGCGAGAACGCCGGACGACCGGAGATGATCGACGCCACCGCCTTGATCTGATCACTGCCGAGCGCCTTGGTCGGCGAGATGTAGAGGGCCGTCGCGTGTGGGTCGTCGAGAAGTGTGGTCAGAATCGGCATCTGGTACGACAACGACTTGCCGGACGCTGTTCCGGTGGAGATCGCGACGTGGTGACCGGCGAAGGCGAGATCGGCCGCGGTGGCCTGGTGGCTCCACGGCCGCTCGATGCCCGTTGCGGCGAACGCGTCGCGCACCGGATCGGGCACCCAGGTTGGCCATTGGGTGAAAGTTGCTGCGCGAGAACTGATCACCGACACATGGGTGAGCGGACTCAAGTCCGGATCGGTGCCGGCGAGGGAGCGCTGGAGGAGGTCGGTGCCAAAGGTGTGAGGATGCATCGTGAATTGATCCGAACGGACGACACCGGCTCCGCCGGGGTGGCGCATGGTGAGGGGTTGTCCGAGCTCAGGTGATGTTACCTGCCGATGTCGTTCGGCTGAAATCTGCGAGGCTTTCATTCAGTGTGGTTGCAGTGACTATCCTTTGCGGCTCGAACGTGATTGACTGATCTGGGCCGCAGCTCCCGGGTGGCCATCGCTCTACGCGGTGATCGTGCGGGATCGGGTTGCAGCCGTGGTACTGAAGTTGTCAGGCGGAGCGGTGTTCGTCCACGAACTCTCCCATCGGCGTTCTCCGAGGTATGGCGGTAAGACCGGCCACGACACGTGACCAGCGTGTCGGGACAGTTTGAATGTATGAAAAGGATTGCAGGAATGGCACAGGGAACTGTGAAGTGGTTCAACGCGGAGAAGGGCTTCGGCTTTATTGCTCCCGACGAGGGCAATGACGACGTGTTCGTCCACTACTCGGAAATCCAGGGCAATGGATTCCGTACCCTCGAGGAGAACCAGCGGGTCGAGTTCGAGGTCGGTCAGGGCACCAAGGGACCGCAGGCGACGGGCGTCCGCGCCGTCTGAGACCACGCGGCTCCTCACAGAGCTTGAACACACCGCTCCCGCCCTCACGAGGGCGGGAGCGGTGTGTTGTCGGGGGGTGTTCTCGCTCGCGTGAGCACCCGCCGTGTTTGCCGCCCGGCGGGTGTGCGGGCAAGTAGTCTCGTTGCGTGGCGCAGTTGGCGTTCTTCTCCGCGGAGATCGACGAGCCGGCGATCGACGACCTCACCGGTCTGCTCGCCGCGCACGGTCAGTCGTCGGTGTCCGACGCGGGTTCCCGCATCTCCATCGTTGTCGGCGACGCGTGGCGGGCCGAGGCGATCGTCGAGGCGATCCGGCAGTGTGGGCTCGTCGCCGAACTGACCGCGTCCGACGAGGGCACCCCGCTCGCGAGAACCGAAGCCACCCCACGGCTCACCGCGCTGCATCGAGCCTGGTCACGGGGTGCGGTCAAGGCCATGCCCGCCACCTGGGTGCCCACCGGCCGGGCACTGCGGATGTGGGTGCTGGCCTCGGGACGCCGCGACGGCGATCGCTACCTGCTCGGTCTCGACCCGCACGCCCCCGAATCCCATGCTCCGCTGGCCACGGCGTTGATGCGGGCGGGTATCGCCCCCACTCTCGTGGGCACACGCACCCATTCCCATGCCTTGCGTATCGCCGGCCGCAGGCGCCTGGCCCGTCTGCTGGAATATGTCGGTGAACCGCCGGAATACGCCGACGCGGCGTCGGCGTGGCCGCATGCAGACGAATTCTGATCCCCGGACCTGCGCTTTTGTCCTCCGGTCAGCGGAATATGTCACAGTCGGGGTGGTTGACCGAAATCAGAATGTGCACGGGACGCTATACATAAGGTACAAACCTCAGACGAGAACAGATCTCGCTCCGGCGTGCGAAAACCGCGCGCGGGGCAGGTCAGAGACGAAGGACACCCGTTGGCCGACACCAGCACCACAGCACCCGCGGGGGGTAAGTCGATTCGACGATTGGTGATCGTCGAGTCGCCGACCAAGGCGCGCAAGATCGCCGGATACCTGGGGTCGAACTACGTGGTGGAGTCCTCGCGCGGACACATCCGCGACCTGCCCCGAGGTGCGGCCGACGTGCCGGCCAAGTACAAGGGACAGCCCTGGGCGCGCCTCGGGGTCAACGTCGACGACAACTTCGAACCGCTCTACGTGGTGTCGCCGGACAAGAAGTCGACGGTGTCCGAACTCAAGTCGCTGATGAAGGATGTCGACGAGCTCTACCTGGCCACCGACGGTGACCGCGAGGGTGAGGCGATCGCCTGGCATCTGCTGGAGACGCTGAAACCGAAGATCCCGGTCAAGCGGATGGTGTTCCACGAGATCACCGAACCCGCCATCCGGGCCGCCGCCGAAAACCCCCGTGACCTCGACATCGACCTGGTGGATGCGCAGGAGACCCGCCGCATCCTGGACCGCCTCTACGGCTACGAGGTGAGTCCGGTGCTGTGGAAGAAGGTCATGCCGAAGTTGTCGGCGGGCCGCGTCCAGTCGGTGGCCACCCGCATCATCGTCGAACGTGAGCGTGAGCGGATGGCGTTCGTCTCCGCCGAGTACTGGGACATCGACGCCACTCTCGACGCCGGACCCGACGTGTCGCCGCGCTCGTTCACCGCACGCCTCGTGGGTGTCGACGACGCGCGCGTTGCCACCGGCCGCGACTTCGACGCCCGGGGTGCCCTCAAGCGCGCCGACGGTGTCGTGGTGCTCGACGCCGCCCGGGCCGGTGCGCTCGCCGAGGCGCTCGACGGCGCCGGCATGACCGTGACGTCGGTGGAGGAAAAGCCCTACACACGTCGGCCCTACGCGCCGTTCATGACGTCGACCCTGCAGCAGGAGGCGGGGCGCAAACTGCGCTTCTCGTCGGACCGCACCATGCGCATCGCGCAGCGGCTCTACGAGAACGGCTACATCACCTACATGCGTACCGACTCCACCACGCTGAGCGAGTCGGCGATCAACGCGGCCCGTGCTCAGGCGCGTGAACTCTACGGCGACAACTTCGTCCACCCCACCCCGCGCCAGTACAACCGCAAGGTCAAGAACGCGCAGGAAGCACACGAGGCGATCCGCCCGGCGGGCGAGTCGTTCCGCACTCCCGGCCAGGTGGCCGCGCAACTGCAGGCCGACGAGTTCCGGCTCTACGAACTGATCTGGCAGCGGACGGTGGCCTCCCAGATGGCCGACGCCCGCGGCACCACGTTGAGCCTGCGGATCGCGGGTACCGCGAGCAGCGGCGAGCGATGCACGTTCGCCGCATCGGGCCGCACCATCACGTTCCCGGGATTCCTGTCGGCGTACGTGGAGACGGTCGACGAGAACACCGGTGGCCAGGCCGACGACGCCGAGACGCGGTTGCCGCAACTGCGTGAGGGTCAGGAGCTCACCGCCACCGACCTGTCCGCGGACGGTCACTCCACCAACCCGCCGGCCCGCTACACCGAGGCGTCGCTGGTCAAGGTGCTCGAGGAACTCGGCATCGGGCGGCCGTCGACGTATGCGTCGATCATCGGCACCATCCAGGACCGCGGTTACGTGGTCAAGAAGGGCAACGCCCTGGTGCCGTCGTGGATCGCGTTCGCGGTGGTGGGCCTCATGGAGGCGTACTTCCGCAACCTCGTCGACTACGACTTCACCGCGGCGCTCGAGGACGACCTCGACCAGATCGCGAGTGGCAACGAGAATCGCACCCGCTGGCTGACGGAGTTCTACTTCGGCGACGAGGCGCCCGGCGCGGAAACCGATGCGGAGATCGAGAATTCCGACATCGCCAAGCACGGTGGCCTCAAGAAGCTCGTCGGGCTGAATCTGGAGGAGATCGATGCCCGCGAGGTGAACTCGATCCGCCTCTTCGACGACGAGCAGGGGCGCCCGGTCTATGTGCGCGTGGGTCGGTTCGGGCCCTACCTCGAACGTAACGTTGCCGACGACGGCGCCGAACCGGATCTGCAGCGTGCCAACCTGCCCGCCGACATCACTCCCGACGAGTTGACTCTCGCGGTGGCGGAGAAGCTGTTCGCCACCCCGCAAGAGGGCCGCACCCTCGGTACAGACCCGGCGACGGGCCACGAGATCGTCGTCAAGGAGGGCCGGTTCGGGCCATACGTGACCGAAATCCTGCCCGACGAGGACGACGAGGACGGGTCGGGTGGTGCACCCGCGACGATCCCGGCCGGACCCACTCCTCGTGACGGGGATGCCGGCGGCGGGGTGGTTCCGCTGGACGAGACCCCGGCAGGTGGCGGGGCCGCCACCAAGACCGTCGCGAAGAAGACAGCGAAAAAGGCGGCCAAGAAGGCCGGACCCAAGCCTCGCACCGGCTCGCTGTTCAAGTCGATGGACATCGCGACGGTCACCCTCGACGATGCGCTGAAGTTGTTGTCGCTGCCGCGGGTTGTCGGCGTCGACCCGGAGTCGGGTGACGAGATCACCGCGCAGAACGGACGGTACGGGCCGTATCTGAAGAAGGGCACCGACTCGCGGTCGCTGACCGGCGAGGACCAGCTGTTCACCATCACTCTCGATGACGCGCTGAAGATCTATGCCGAGCCCAAGCGTCGCGGCAGGCAGGCCGCCGCGCCGCCGCTGCGCGAGCTGGGCAACGACGAGGTCAGCGAGAAGCCGATGGTGATCAAGGACGGCCGTTTCGGTCCGTACGTCACCGACGGTGAGACCAACGCCAGCCTGCGCAAGGGCGACGAGGTCGCGACCATCACGCCCGAGCGTGCGATGGAGCTGCTCGCCGACCGTCGTGCCCGGGGACCGGTCAAGAAGAAGGCGGCGGCGAAGAAGGCTCCGGCCAAGAAGACCACAGCGAAAAAGACAGCTGCCAAGAAGACTGCAGCGAAGAAGACTGCGGCGAAAAAGACAGCTGCCAAGAAGACCACAGCCAAAAAGACCACCGCGAAGAAGACACCGGCGACGAAGGCCCCGGCCAAGGAAACCGCTGCCGCAGACCCTCCGTGGGACTCTGAGGACTAGACTCTGAGGATTAGTTGACAGCGATGGAGTCCGGCCGCGCACTGATCGGTTTTTTGGCGGTGTGGGCTGCCGCGCTGACCTCCCCGCTGACGGCGTCACTGATGCCGGTCCCAGCGTCGGATCTGGTGTTCACCGGGCTCCTGATCCTGACCGCGGTGGCAGCGGTGCTCGCGGTTCGGGCACATCGTCGAATCCCGGTCTCGCTGTACCGCAGCGGAATCAGGTTGCCTCGGCCGCCGACCGTCGTACTCGACGTTCTGGATCCGGATCATCCCGACGGCTCCGGCCGTCCGCGTCCGCGTGCACCGACAGTGCCGGCGTGAGTCGCCCCTCCACTGTCACTTTTCACGTTGAGGACCCTTTGTCATGTCCACGTGTTCATCCACGCTTGACTACATTCGCTCGACCTATGCCCGAATCGCCGGATATGTCACGTATCTCGGGGTGGTGCTGACCGCGCTGAGTTGGCGCATCTACCTCAGCGCCAGCGCCTTCATCGGTGTCGAGGTGATGCTCGGTCTGTTGTCGTTCACCGCGATGCTGCCGTCGATACCGTTCATCATCGTCGGCCTGGGGCTCGTCGGGTTCGTTTGGCAGAAGTACCGTTCGCGTCGCAGCGACTGATGGGCCACACTCGATGAGGTGACCGCAGTCGACGTCCCGTTGACGTTGCAGACCGCACTCACCTCGTGGCGGTGGGACCTGCCGTCGATCCTGTTGCCGTGTGCCGCTTTTGCCGCATATGCGCTCCTGTGGCGTCGGACGCCGACACCGGTGGCCCGCCTGGCGCTGTTCGGTGCGGGAAGCGCGATGTGGGTGGTGGCGGGATCGTCCTTCGTCGGCGTCTACAGCGACGTCTTGTTCTGGGTCCGTGCACTGCAGTTCGTGTTGCTGCTGATGGTTGCACCCCTACTCCTCGCCCTCGGCACCCCGGTCGCGGTGCTTCGCGACGCGTCGCCGGGGTATCTCCGCGCGGCCGGCGCCCGAGTGTTCGCGAGCAGACGTGTTCGTGTGTTGGCGCACCCGATCACCACGTCGGCGGGTCTGCTCGTCACACCGTGGCTGACTTACCTCACGCCGTGGTATCCCGCGCTGCTCGCCCACCACGGGGCGATGCGGTGACCCGAATCCTGTTGATCATCATCGGCTTCGGGTACTTCTATGCGCGCCTGCAGATCGATCCGGTGCCGCGGCGTTACCCACAGGTGACGTCGCTGCTGGTGACGCTCGTCGAAACCCTGGGTGACGGTGTGCTGGGCGTGGTGCTCTGGCAGGGATCAGTGGTCGCTGCGTCGTATTACGAAGGGCTGCACCGTACCTGGGGACCCTCGATCCGCACCGATCAGACCATCGGAGCAGGCGTGTTCTGGATTCTCGGTGACGTCGTCGGGCTGCCGTTCCTGATGCTGCTGCTGGGTCGGTTCCGCGCCGACGAGCGTGACATCGAAGCCAGGGTCGACGCGGAGCTCGACGTCGCCGAATCCCGCGCGCACTCACGTCGGACCGTTGATGAACCCGACGACGGACTGTGGTGGCAGCGCGATCCGCGGTTCGAGAACCGCTTCCGCTGACGGTGACCAAGCGCAAACGGTGAACGATTCGGCACACGGTGGCGCTACACCATCACCGTTTGCCGAATCGTTCACCGTTCTCGATGCCCGGCGACGGTAAGGACGACACGGCGGGCACGGGATCCGGTCGGGCCAACAGGGTTTCGATGCCGCGCCCGCGCAACTCGACGCCTTCGCCGATCTCCCAGTGCTCGGCCTCGGCGGTCGACGCGAGGAACACCGCGCGAGCCGATCCGAGTACTCGTCCTGGCTCGTCCTTGGCGAGTTCGGTCAGTCGGGCCGCCTCGTTCACCGGGTCGCCGATGACGGTGTACTCGAGCCGCTTCTCCGAACCGATGTGCCCGGCGATCGCCTTGCCCGCCGACACCCCGATGCCGATGTCGGTGTCGCCGAGCACTTCGTAGAGCTCCTGTCGCATCTCGCGCGCCGCGGCCAGGGCCTTGCCGGCGAAGTCGTCGAGATCGAGCGGCGCACCGAAGATCGCCAGCGCGGCGTCGCCCTGGAACTTGTTGACGAAGCCGCCGTGGCGACCCACGATGGCCACCACGACGCGGAAGAACTCGTTGAGCAGTTCCACCACCTCGCGGGGAGGGCGGTTGACGGCCAGTCGCGTCGACCCGACGATATCGACGAACAGCACCCCGACGTAGCGTTCCTGTCCGCCGAGTTCGGTGCCCGTCTCGATCGCCTTGCGGGCGACGTCCTCGCCGACATAGCGGCCGAAGAGGTTGCGGAGCGTCTGGCGTTCGCGCAGGTCGGCGACCATGTCGTTGAACCCGGCCTGCAACAGTCCGATGTCGCTGCCGTCGTAGATCTTGACCGCGACGTCCAGATCGCCCTCGCTGACCTTGGCCTGGGCGCGCCGCAGCTGCTTGATGGGGTCGTTGATGGCGCGGACCACCCGCACGATGGCCAGCAGGCTGAACGCCAGCGCCGACAGCGACATCCACAGGATGGGCCGCATCAGGCCCTCGGCGTCGGTCTCGATGAAATGGATGCGCTGCAGGGTGATCAGCCCGACGATCACCGCCATCGGCGCCACCACGCTGATCACCCAGAACACCGCGATGCGCGTGGTCACGCCGGGTGCGATCGCGTCGTCGGGGTTGTTGGCCATGGCGGCCACCGTGATCGGCCGCAGCACCTTCTCCGCCTGCAGAAAACTCAACACGCACGTCACCAGCGCGCCGATGCAACTGGCCATGGCGACGATGAACGCGTTCTTGTGCGAGGCGGTGAAGTTCACCGCGGTCAACACGATGCCGCCGATCAGCCACAGGCCGACGTTCACCGCCGAGAGCAGCACCGGCAGCTTGAGGGCACGCGTCCGCGCGGTCTCGTTGTCCAGGCGGGTACGTCGTCGATGCCACACCAGCACCGGCAGACTGAGCTGGATACTCAGCGCCCCGCCGACGATCATCGCGATCACGAGATAGCCGAAGAAGATGACCTGATTGAGAGCGGTGATCTCGTCGAATCGGAATGAATCCTGGGCCGGCATGCCGAAGCGGAGGAAGCCGAACGTGAACAGCGCGCCGACGAGATTGGCCCGCAGCATGTCGAGGGCGAGGATCGGCCACGGGGTACGGATCAGCCAGCGCCCCAGATGTAGGGCGCGCGACCACCGAGACCGACGTTCAACCACGAGGTCAAAGGTAGCTGGCTGCTTGCAATTGTTAAACGACGTTGTCCACCGGGACGTGTCTGCGCTGCGCATTACCCTGGCGGTGTGACGAACGTCTTCGATCGCCTGATCGGTCAGCACGCCATCGCCGAAGAGTTGACCGGCGCCGCACGTGCGGCCCGCGTGCTCTCCGATCGGCTCGACGGCGGTACTGACGCAGCGGCGGCGCTGATGCCGGCGGGGGCCTTCGAAGGTCTCGGTGCCCCGTCCGGTGCCCTCGATCCGCCCGAGGCCGGTGCGCGTGCCTCGATGACCCATGCGTGGCTGTTCACCGGACCGCCCGGCAGCGGCAGATCGGTGGCGGCCACCTGTTTTGCCGCGGCGCTGCAATGTCAGAGTCCCGACGTCATCGGGTGTGGTGAGTGCCGCGCGTGTGTCACCGTGATGGCGCAGACCCACGCCGACGTGCGTCACATCGTGCCGCAGGGGTTGAGTCTCTCGGTGGATTCGATGCGCGAGATCGTGCAGGCGGCGTCTCGTCGTCCCGGGACGGGCCGCTGGCAGGTGGTGGTGGTCGAGGACGCCGACCGCCTGACCGAACAGGCCGCGAATGCGTTGCTCAAGGTGGTGGAGGAACCGCCGTCGCGCACGGTGTTCCTGTTGTGCGCACCCTCGGTGGATCCGGAGGACATCTCGGTGACGTTGCGCTCGCGCTGTCGGCACGTCGCGTTGACCACGCCGTCGGTCCCCGACATCGCGCGGGTTCTCATCGAACGCGACGGCATCGATACCGAGGCCGCGCAGTGGGCGGCGTCGGTGTGTGGCGGTCACATCGGCCGGGCCAAACGCCTGGCCACCGACCCGGACGCCCGTGAGCAGCGCGAACAGGCGCTGGGCCTGGCCCGCGCCGCCACCCGGGATTCGACCGCCTATGCCGCTGCCGAGCAGTTGGTGCGCTCGGCCGACGCCGCGGCCAAGGCGATCAGCGCCGAACTCGACGAACCCGAGACCGAGGAGATGAAGACGGCGCTCGGAGCGGGCGGCACCGGCAAGGGCACCGCGCGGGCCCCCCGCGGCACCGCGGGAGCCTTGAAGGACCTCGAGAAACGCCAGAAGTCGAGGGCCACCCGGGTCGGCCGCGACGTCCTCGACCGTGCGCTGGTCGACCTCGCCGCCCTCTACCGCGACGCCCTGGTGGTCTCGGTGGGTGCGCACGTCACCCCCATGCACCCCGACAAGGCCGCGGATACGGTCGCACCGATGGCCGATTTCGCCACCCCCGAACAACTGCTGCGTTGTGTCGAAGCCGTTCTGCACTGCCGCGAGGTCCTCGATCAGAACGTGAAGCCCAAGTTCGCGGTCGACGCGATGGTGGCCACCATCGGGCAGGCGATGCGCGCGCGATGAGCCGCGATCCACGCTGTCTGCCTGCATGAATAGCCCGTGACAACCGGGGTTACGCATCGTTAATCCGACAGCAACACCGGCCGCTTAGCGTCGCCATACATGACATCGGGCCAGGGGGCGCCGGGAACGTCGACGAGGCCGCTCGGTACGGGCCTCGACATCTCGGGGCTCACCAAAACGTTCACCTCCAGGTCGGTGCGCGGGTCGTCGGCAACCACCGCGCTCGACGACGTGACCCTACGCACCTCGGAGGGCACCTTCCTCTCGCTGCTCGGGCCGTCGGGGTGCGGCAAGTCGACCGTGCTGCGGATCCTCGCCGGGCTCGAGGAGCCCACGTCGGGCACGGTGCTGATGAACGCCCAGTCGCCGCTGGATCTGCAGCGCACCCACTCCCTGGGGATCGCCTTCCAGGATTCCGCTCTGCTGCCGTGGCGGTCGGTGGAATCCAACATCAAGCTGCCGCTGCAGGTGGGGCGGATGCCGTCCGACGACGCTCTCGTCGCCGATCTCATCAACCTCGTCGGACTCACGGGGTTCGAGAAGGCCAAACCCGCGATGCTCTCCGGCGGCATGCGCCAACGTGTGTCGATCGCCCGTGCTCTCGTGGTGCGCCCCACGGCGTTGCTGCTCGACGAACCGTTCGGCGCCCTCGACGACATGACCCGCCAGCGCCTCAACGTCGAACTGCTCCGGATCTGGACCGAGAAGCCGGCCACCACACTGATGGTGACCCACGGAATCGCCGAGGCCGTGTTCCTCTCCGACGTGGTGGCCGTGATGAGTCCCCGTCCGGGCCGGGTGATCGAGATGGTGGCCATCGACCTGCCGCGACCCCGCGTTCCCGAGATGATGCGCACGCCTGAATTCCACGCCATCCACGACCACTTGTCGGGTCTGCTCTTCGGTACCCGTGCCGAGGAGCGGGCACAGGCGGCGGAGGCGGCGAGTGGCTAGCGTCGCGGTGGGTCGGACCTCGGCCACCCGGTTCGTGCCGGCGGCCGACCGTTGGCTCGGCGGTGTCGTCGGCATCGTGGGCATCATCCTGCTGTGGTGGATGGCCGGCGCAATGCAATGGTTCCACGGAACCATTCCCACGCCCGGTGCGGTGCTGTCCACCATCGCCGACACCGGTACCGCCTTCTACACCGAGAACTTCTCGGCCACAATCGAACTCGCGTTCCGCGGCTTCTTGTGGGGCAACGGCCTGGCCATCCTGCTGGCCGTCCTGGTGATCCTGATCCCACCGGTCGAGGGTCTCGCCACCCAGTTGGCCATCATCTCCTACTGCACCCCGATCATCGCCGTGGCACCGATCGTTCAGGTGGCATTCGCCCAGGTGCAGACCATGATCGTCTTCCTCGCCGCGATCTCGGTCTTCTTCACCACCATGATCGGCACACTCACCGGGCTGCGTTCCCCGCACGCGAGCAGTCTCGACCTCATCAAGGTGTACGGCGGCGGACGATTCGCGCAGCTGTGGCGGGTCCGGTCGGTCGCGGCGATACCGAACACGTTGGCGGCCATCAAGATCGCTGCTCCCGCCGCGGTTCTGGGCGCGGTACTCGGCGAGTTCCTCGCCATGCCCGACAAGGGTGCGGGACCGGCGATGATCGTCGCGCAGCAACGCGGCGACATCCCCCAGGTGTGGGCCATCGCCCTGATCAGCGGCGCCGTCGCGGGCATCGGCTACGCGATCGTTGCGGTGATCGCGCGTTTCGCCACGCGCTGGGCGTCGGGTCAGGCGGTGCTGGGATGAGCGCGTCGACCACCGACATCGTGCCCGTGTCCGCGGCGGGCGCGCCGGCCACCGAGGAGAACGGGTCGAACATCGGCGGATTGGCGTGGGAGATCGCCAAATTCCTCGGTTCGTTGCTGATGTCGTTCGTCTTGATCCTGGTGATCTGGTGGCTGTTTCTGCTCGCCTTTCCCGACATCGGACCGATCATCGGCCGCACACCGGTGCAGGTGTTCCAGTTTCTGTTCACCGAACCCGAGTCGGCGCAGGCGCGGGCCGAGATCGTCGACAATCTCTGGATCACGTTGACCGACGCCGCCATCGGCTTCGTCACCGGTATGACGGCGGCACTGCTCACCGCAGCAGTGTTCGTGGTGTCGCGTCCGGCCGCGCAGACCTTCATGCCCATCGCCATGCTGTTGCGGTCGGTGCCGCTGGTGGCGATGACCCCGCTGATCACCCTGGTCGTCGGGAGGGGTGTCGCGGTGGTGGCGGTGATGGGCGGGATCGTCGTGTTCTTTCCCGCACTGGTGATGATCATGACCGGGCTGGCCAACGCGCCCCGCCACATCAACGACGTCATCGCGGTCTACGGCGGCGGTCGCTGGACGGCGTTGCGCCGCGCGGCGATTCCGTCGGCGGTGCCCTCGCTGTTCGGTGCGGCCAAGATCTCGGTGCCCGGCGCGCTCATCGGTGCCACCGTCGCCGAGTGGCTGGGCACCAACAAAGGTCTGGGCGCCACCCTGCAACAAGCCCTACCGGCCGCCGCCTACAACGAACTGTGGGCTTCGGTGCTGGTGATCACCGTCTCCTCGATCGTGCTGTACGCGATCGTGGGCGTCATCGAATCGATCGTGCTCGCCCAGATGGGCATGCAACAGAACTGAATTCAGTCACAACTCGAGAGGATCATCAATGAGCAACATCCCCGGACCCCGCGTCGCTGTGGATCGACGGTCTTTCCTGCGGTATTCGATGATGGCCGGAGGTGCCGCAGGTGCACTGGGTGTGTCCGGGGTGCTCGCCGCCTGTAGCAGTGGTGGCAGCTCGTCGAGTGGGGCGTCGTCGACCGATCCCAAGGTGCAGCTTTCGTGGCAGAAGAACATCGAGTTCGCCGGGGAATACTGGGCATTGGAGAAGGGCTACTTCAAGGATGCGGGCGTCGGCACACCCCAGTTGATCACCGGAGGTGGTGCGGGTACCGGTGTGGAGACCGGGCTCACGTCGAACAAGGTGTGGATCGGTATGACCGCACCGCAACTCACCGCGCCGGTGATCCTGCAGGGCGCCAAGCTGATGAGCGTGGCGGCGACGTATCAGAAGAATCCGTTCTGCATCGTGTCGTCGGCAGGGAAGCCGATCAGGACCCCACAGGAGATGGCGGGCAAGAAGATCGGCGTGCAGGCCTCCAACGAGAACGTCTTCAAGGCGCTGCTCACCGCCAACGGGATGAAAGAATCCGACGTCCAGAAGATCACCGTGCAGTACGATCCCACGCCGCTCACCAAGGGGGAGGTGGACGGCTGGACCGCCTACATCACCAACGAGCCGATCACCTTGGCGGCGAGCGGTTTTGCCAACACCAACTTCCTGTTCGCCGACTTCGGTCTGCCGCTGGTGGCCGAGACGCTGGTGGTGCGCCAGGACACCATCGACAACGAACGCGACAAGGTGAAGGCATTCCTCAAGGCCGACATCCAGGGCTGGTACGACGCGGTCGCCGATCCGCAGGGCTCGGCCAACCTGGCCGTCACCAAGTACGGCAAGGACCTCAACATGGACCTCGGCGAGCAGACCAAGGAGGCCATCGCGCAGAACGCGCTGGTGATCTCCGCCGACACCAAGGCCAACGGTCTGCTCACCATGACCGACGCCCTCATCGAGCAGAACATGGAGGCGCTCGCCAAAGCGGGTTACAACCTCAAAGCCGATCAGATCTTCGACATGTCGCTGATCAACGAGGTCTACCAGGAGAACCCGGGGCTGAAGAAGGCGTAGGGACGGTCGCGGCGTCGCCCTGTGGGTGACGGCGATTGTAGGGTTGAGGCGATTGTAGGGTGAGGGAAAAGCACGGTGGGATCAACCGTGCAGCCCAGGGTTGCCGCGAGGAGCACAGATGTCGGACTTCATCAAGAAGATCAAGGAAGACGCGAAAGCCGTCGAGGCCGCGATCGACAACGAGTTGACGGTGCTCGAGGGTGTGCCCGGATACGATCCGCTCGCCGACGAACCCGCCGAGGACGACACGCCCGGTGACGACGCGGCCGCTGCCGACCCTGCAACCTCGACCTCCGACGAGAAATAGGGGCGGGCGGCGCCCGTAGACTCGGGTCCATGTCCGTCATGTCGCGAATTCCCGGTTCTCTCGCGTGGGCCGTGCTCGTCCTCGCCGTGTGCCAGGCGGCGGCCGTATCGATCCCGCTCACCCTGTTCGGTGGCCAGCCCAACAGCTCCGACGTCGATCTGCTGATCAGCCCGGCCGGTTACGCGTTCGCCATCTGGGCAGTGATCTATGTGCTGACGATCGTGGTGGGCGCGATGTTCGTGAAGTACCGGGCCACCGGAACCGGCTCGGCCCGGCGGCTTGCCATCGACATCGCCGTGGCCTGCGCGGCCGCAGCCCTGTGGCTGGTGGTGTCGGCGGCGAACTGGACCTGGGTCACCTCGGTGCTGCTCACCGTGATGGCGGTGGTGTTGCTCGACGCGGCGCGGATCGCCGCCGGCCCGGCCGACGAGCAGGCGGGTCCGGTGAACACGATGGTCCGGGTGACGGTCGGCATCTATGCGAGCTGGGCCACCGCGGCGGTGTTCCTGAACTGGGCGTCGGACTTCGGCAAGACCGTCGCCGACCCGGCCGCACTGGGCTGGCAGCTGATCTTCCTGATCGGCGCGGTCGTCGTCGGCCTGGCCGTCACCATCGGCTACGGCGCGGTCCTGCCCGCGTATCCGGTGGTGTTGATCTAGGCATTCGCCGCCATCATCGTCAACGCCTGGTCGGCGAGCACCGTCGTGGTGGTGCTGTGCATCGTCGCCATCGCACTGGTGGTCGCGGGATACCTGGTGTCGGTGCGGCGCCGGGCGCAGTTGGTCGCGGCAGGTGCCGAGTGATCGGCTCCGCTACGGGGTGGACGCGGCCGGCCAGATGCCGCCTGGATGTCTAGATGTACAGCGGCCCCGGGATGTTGACCCACTGCTGATTCGAGTAGGCCACCCCGTGGGGCGTGTTGCACTGCATCTGCACCCGGTACGCGAATGGGAAGAGCACATTTGTCCTGGCCTGGCGATCGCTGGGCCCGTCTCCTTCCAGGGGGGGCTGGGTGGGTATGGGTCGCCATCCGAAGTTCAGCCCGCCCGGCATCACCAGTAGAGAGCATGATGTCGCGTCACGAGGGGCAGTCGTCGTCGATGCGGCGATGGTGAACCCGGCTGCGATGGTGTCGATGATGAATGGCGCCGGTTTCGAAGGTGCCGGTTTCGGGGGTGCCGCGTGCGCCGCCGGAGTCGACGCCACGCCGAGCAGTGCGCCACACGCGGCTACCGACGCGATCGCCACCTTCACGCTCGAATGTCTTGACGATGTCAGGTGTCCCATGGCGGATACCCCTCTCGGTGCCCGGGGAACGTGCTGTCAGTCCGGTCTGAGGTCACTGGCACGGCGCGATCTCCGCACATCCAGCTTAGCGAGGCGGCGAATCAGGTTTCCGAGACTTCGTAATTCGAGGACCTTGTACCCGCGCGGGTAGGTATGAGGTCGATGCGCCGATGCGGAGCCGAAGATGGCCGAAGGCGTCCAGCGCGAGATCGATCCACTCGGGCTCGGCGACCGTATCCGAGTCAAACTGATACCACCGAAAGGATGACCGTGAAGTTCGATGTGATTGGTGGGTGGGGTGACCGCGTGGAAAGCCTTGACGGCGTCGCCCGGCGCATGGTGTCGACAGCAGCCCAGGTGCCGACACCGGAGTCGTCCCGGTGGGTGGTCACCGAGTCGAAAGGACGCCGAGTCGAGCTCGTCGATGTAGATATGAGCGAACTCGCCGATGTAGCCGGGCACATCGAGCGCACAACCGAACGCCTCTGGAAGGGGTGAATCGCCCCGGGTTTGCTGGAGGCTCGGTTAGTTGGTTCCAGCGTTTGCGGGGACCGGGTTCTCACGGTAGCTGGTGACGGTGTGGGTCGACC